>DASWTP010000225.1:0-10821 GCA_036402075.1 Chryseosolibacter sp.
GTTTGTTTTTTTACAATTCAACACTTAGAAACCAAGCTTGATGTTAAATCCGTAAGATCTAACGCTAGGCATCTGACCATTTTCACCAAATGATGCGCTAACTTCAGATGGATCGAAGTCCTTGTCGTTGCCATTGATCAACCAGAGGTTTCTTCCAACAAGACCGATAGACGCTGAAGTAAACACATTACCCAAAGAACCTAAGCTCTTCACTGGGATATTATAACCAAGGCTAACCTCGCGAAGTTTCACGTAAGTCAAATCAAGGATGTGTGGATCAGCGATGCTCGCCAGGTAGAATTGGTGGTAGTAGTCCTGAGCACCAACGTACATGTCAACGGCCTCACCGTTTTCATCCACGCCTGTTACGTGCACACCACCGCCATCTTCAACTGCATCACGAATCGGATTTCCTTTGTCGTTCAAGCCGGCTGTTCTCTTTGTAAGACCGGAGAAGGTTCCCCACATGTCAGACAATGAGAAGAATTTACCGCCTTTCTGGAAGTCAACGTTGAATTGCAGGTTGAAATTCTTGTAACCGATGTTATTAATTACACCGCCAGTGAAATCAGGCAATACTGAACCAAAGTTCACAGGGCTTTCGGTTGGCACATAAAGGCCGTTTGCATCAAGAATAGGTACTCCGTCAGCATTTCTTTGGATAGAAACACCTCTCATTTGTCCCCACTCCATTCCTTCTACGTGGAATGTGCTACCCACACCGAAGGTGGCCGCAGCATTTTCAGTAGTACCAACAACGTTTGGTCTTGAAGATGCAGGAATTGCAGATACACCAGGGGCAAGTTTCACCACTTGTGATTCAGTCTTAGCCCAGTTTACTGTGATATCCCAGGTAAGGTTTGATGTCTTGATAGGAGTAGCGCCAAGAGACACTTCCATTACCTGACGATCGATCTGACCAGCGTTGATAAACTTCGATCCGAAACCACTTGTGCCTGATACAGGTACGGCAAGGATCTCATCTCTCTTAGATTCATCGTAGTATGTGAACTGCAATCCAAGACGATCTTCAAGGAATTTGATATCCAAACCGAGTTCGATCGCATTCGACAATGCAGGCTTGATATTAGGATCAACCTGCTGATCAGGTGTTCCACTCAACAAGTTTCCGTTCCATGTGTTGGCTGCGTTTCCGTATACTGTCTTTGTGAAGTAAGGGAACGCGTCAGTACCAGTCTGCGCGAAGCTTGCGCTCAACTTACCGAAAGAAAGAACTGGAAGAGCACTTTCAGTCAGTTCGCTAAAGATGAAGGTTGCACCTACTGAAGGGTAGAAATATGAGTTGTTGTTTGCCGGAAGCGTTGAGCTCCAGTCGTTACGTCCTGTAACATCCAGGAAGAATGTTTCCTTGAAACCGAAGTTAGCGCGAGCATAAACGCTTCGTACTTGCTTCTGCGCGCGGAAGTTACCGTAACCGAAAGTTGACTTGGAGTTGTTGATGGTGTAAAGATCAGGAACGATCAAACCATCCGTAGTATTCATGAACAGTTGCTTAAACTCTTCCATTCTCACGTTACCACCAGCCAGGAGGTCGATTTTGATGTTTTCGCCAATGCCAGTGTTGTAAGTAACTATACCTTCCAGGTTATCTTCCTTAAAGAAAGTCTGGTTAGTTCCGTAGAAATCCCACTGCGCCTGGTTGGTAGGTCTGTTTTCAACATAGAAGCTGAAAGGCAGAATTGAAGGACGCTTGTTTTCGTTGAAGAAGTTACGCTGGTTCTTGCGATAGAAACCCTGCACTTTCAACTTGTCGGTCAGGTTCAGGGCTACGTTAACATCACCGAATAAACGGTTTTGAGTTGATTCGTAGTCGATCACATTCATGTATGCGAAGTGGTTGTACCAGTAGTAACCTCTGTAGAACTTGTCACCATTGATTACGCCATCACCGTCTGAATCTGCAACATAGTAGTTCGGGTTCTGGTGGTTCCATGATACAAGACGACCTTCTGGTGACTTCAGGTTTTGAAGTTCCTTCATCTTCTTCATGTCAAGGTTTCTGTGGAACCACTGGTTGAATGAACCTGTTGTCTGATTGCTGTATGCATCGTCAAATTCACCATGAATAGTTGTTGTAACGTAGTTGATGTTAGCACCAACAGTTACCAACTTGCTCAGGTTGATCGATGTATTTGCAGCAAGTGTATTTTTCTTCAACCATGTGTTAGGCATGATACCAGATTGATCCTGGTTTGTGTAAGAAACACGGGCGTTTCCAAGATCATCGAATGCCTTGCCGAACGCAACGTTCGTTACGCGGTTAACACCGGTTCTGTAGAAATCGCGGATGTTATCTGGCTGGCCAACCAAAGCGGTTGTCTTACCAGTATACTCAGTACCTGGAACCCATGCATACCATGGAATGTACTGCTGACCAACCATTCTTGGTCCCCAGCTCGCGTCATCCGTGTAGTCATGGTAATACTGACCATCCAATGCCTGCCATTCTGTAGGCATGCCTGGCTGATACGTAAATCTGATCAAGTCAGCGGAAGCACCACCAGCGTAGTCGTTCTGATACTGAGGGAGGATGTACACGTTATCGAAGAAAAGGTTATTGCTGAGGCTGATACCCATGCCAGCGCCTTTTGTACCTTTCTTCGTTGTGATCATGATAACACCAGCCTCACCACGCTGACCGTACAGGGCAGTTGCAGCAGGGCCTTTCAGAACGTTGATTGTCTCAACATCATCTGGGTTGAAGTCTTCTGAACTTTCAACAGGAGTACCATCAACCACATAAAGAGGTCCTTTATCAGTAAGTGATCCAGCACCGCGGATACGAACACTTGAGTTACGGCCGAGAGCCGCACCTGATTGTCCGCGAACCTGGATACCTGCTACTTTACCAGCAAGGGCATCGTTCACGTTGTTTGCACGGGTGATGTTCAGTTTTTCTGATGTCACTGTCTGAGCAGCGTAAGGAAGCGTTTTAGCTTCTCTCTTCACACCCAAAGCAGTTACAACCACTTCGCTCAATTGAGTTGCATCTTGCTCCATCTGTACATCGATGGTAGTGCGAGATCCAATCTCAACTTCTTGTGATTTAAGACCGATGAATGTGAATACAAGCGTACCGCCAGTTGAAGGAACGCTGAGGCTGAAAGCACCTTCGGCATCGGTTACTGCGCCATTTGTTGTTCCCTTGAGAACAACGTTTACTCCGGGAAGAGGTGATGCATCTTCGATCGATGTCACCCTACCTGAGACCGTCCTCTCCTGTGCCCACAACTCGCTGCTGGCGAGCGTAAACACCGCTGTTAAGCATAATAGTAGAATTCTTCTCATACGAAAAAGTTAGGTTAATGAAAGTTTAAACTAGTGTTCAAACTTATAACAAAATTTTAATCTATAGAAAGGTTCTAATACAAAATGTTGTATTCATTCGCTATAATGATACCCCAAAGTGTGTTATTAACAGGCTGAATCAGCCGTTACAAAATACCCTGGGTTGGCATCTCTGGGCCAATTAAAATCCCACAATTTGCATGAGTAAAAGGACTGGTGCGGTAGTTCCGTTCGATAGTCGGGTGACCTGACTCAGAACAATGTATTGCCAATACGCAATTTGCCAGAGAATGATTGGAATTTTGGCAAATGACTACCTGATTATTTTGAATTCTATTCGTCTGTTACTTTGCCTGCCGCTCTCGTTTTCGTTAGAAGCGATGGGGCGCTCTTGGCCGTACCCCCTTGGGATGAGCCGTTTTGTTTCGATTCCGGACGTAACGAGGTACCGATAGACGGACTCGGCTCTTTTTTCTGAAAGTTGCTTGTTATAAGAGGGCGATCCAACGTTATCGGTATGTCCACTGATCTCCAGCCGTAACGTTGGATTATCATTTAAGAAACGAACGATCTTGCTTAGCTCTGTCTTCGATTTGTCTTTAAGCTCGTATTTATCCACTTCAAAAAAAATGTTTTGCAAAATGGCCACCGTGCCCTCTGTTGCCTTCTCGAGCTCAATGTTTAGTGTGATCGGTTTAAAATCCCGCACCTCCGAGTAATTAAAATTCAGTGAGCGAAAAACATATCCGGCTTTGTTGACGTACAGCGCGTACTCAGCACCTTGTGTTAGAATCATAAGGTATCGACCGGTTAAGGAGTCGGACTCTACCAGCGACTCCGTCTCATTTTGCTGGAGGTTGATGAGTTCAATTTTTGCCAATAGTGGTTGCTTCGTTTTCTTGTCCGTTACAACTCCGCGGACATAATTACTTTTGAACCGAACTTGCTGCTCTTCTGGGATTTCAATCTCATAGATGTAGCTAACGGAATATCCTGCCGGGCGCGGCTCTTCGTGCGAGTAGTACCCTTTTTTTCCGTCTGCAGTAATAAACAGCGAGAATTGATCTTCATGGGTGTTTATCGGGGCTCCCATATTCACTGGCGCAGACCAGTTAACCGAAGTGTCACGCTCCGTAAAAAATATATCGTATCCACCAAAGCCCGTCAGTCCATTGGATGCGAAATACAACGTGCGGTTGTTGACATGAATAAATGGAGAGATCTCATCATAGACGGTGTTTAAGGTCTTGCCCGCATTTCTTGCTTTGGTCCATTGTCCCTTGTCATTCAATGTGCTGGTCCAGATATCTCTTCTGCCTACCCCGCCCCTGCGGTCAGAAACAAAATAGAGTGTGCGACCATCGGCCGACAGCGAGGGTTGCGACTCCCACTCGGCACTGTTTACGTTCGGCCCCAGGTTCTTCGGCTGGCTCCAGACGTCACCCACCTTTGTGCTTTCAAAAAGGTCACAGCTCCCAAATCCTTCGCGGCCAACGCAAGACGTGAAGATCAGTTTCCTGCCGTCTGCCGAGATGGTGCAAGTCCCTTCATTCAATTCAGAGTTAATGTTACTGGAAATTGATACCGGCATCGACCAGCTTCCATTCGCTGTTCTGCGCGAAACGACCAGGTCTTCATCGTCATTTCCTCCAGGCCCGAGGCGCCTGGTGAAAATCAGTTCCTGTTGGTCTGCCGTCAGCACGGGAAAATACTGGAGAACATAGCTATTGACAGTGTCTGATAATTTTCGCTGCTTATAGGCTGCTGCTTTTGCTGTGCTGGCTTTGGCAAACTGAATATTTCTTAATAAGAGCTTGGCGCGATCAAGTTTCGCGCGGTTGGCAATTTCCTCCTTCACGTATAATTGCATGTATCGCTCCGCCTGGTCATAGTTGCCTGTGGCGAAGTAACTCTCACCGAGATCGTACCAAAATACTTTTTGTTTCCGCGGATCGGTCGTCAGGCTTAACCCTTTCTCCAGATATTGGTTTGCGGTCACAAAGTCCTTTTGCGACATGTATACGATGCCCAGGCGATAATACGCCTCGAAGAAGTTTTTATCCTTCTCTATCGCCTGATTTAAAAGGCTGATCGCTTGTGTAAACTGTCCACGAACGCGAAAGTTGTCTGCTTCTGTGTAGTATTCAATCGCTTTCTTAGACTTGGAGCTAAGGTTGTTTGATACCTGGGCGAAGCCTGCAACAGAAAAAAGAATTAGAAAGCAAAATACAAGTCGAAGCATTGCGAAAGCTAGGAAACAATATTGGATACATCAATTTCCGGAGCATCAAACTCCAGCATGGCATTGATCAGCTTAAAGGACTGAAACGTTGGAATGTCTTCCAAAAGTATTTTTTCGGCAACGATTTTGTTTTCATCAAGCAACTTTTGCCGCATGGTTCCTTTCAGCAGTGGCGACCAGGGCGTGACCCATTCATCATCACGTCTGAAAACGATATTCGCGTACGAGGCATCGGTGACCTCGGCTTTCTTAATAATAAGAATGTCGTCACAGCCATGACGGTTTTCGAATAGCTTATCGATCTGCCTTCGGTCAGCATATTTAAAGTCATACTTTATGCGGTCGCTTTCAACGATTTTCAATGACTTAACCGATCGCGGCTCGTATGGTATAAACTCCACCTCTTTCGTTTGGTCATCATAAACGATCCGGCACTTAAAAACTCCCTGCTGCGGAACCGACAATTCATGAAGAAACTCCTCAAGGACAATATCCTCCTCCACACCGCACAGCGTTTCCAACGACCGGATCATCCGTTGTTCATGATGGAAAAGATTCCGGAATTTTCCATCCACCAACTTTATAGTTTCAATTAACAGGGACATAAATCTTATCCATTATTTCGCGGAACTCTTTGCGCCATTCGCTAGCCGTAGTAACACCACCACCACTCCGATAAAAGGTCTTTCCTTCACGTTTCTCAATATAGCGAATCAGCACACCGCTATCGAATACCTGGCCATCATAAACGCCCGAAACACCTGTATAATACCCTCGCTCAGCCCCTTCCGCCTGCCGTATGATCTCGAGCGTTTTCTTTTTTGGTGCGCCACTGATACTTCCTGCCGGTAGAAGCTTTTCCAATATTGAACCAAATGAGCGGGTCATTTCATTAAATAATTCTCCTTTAATTTCGGAGCTGACCTGTAAGAGCTCTTTTTTGTCGCTGACGATCCGGTCAATAAAACGAAAGCGGGTAACTTCAACATTTTTCGCAATCAAGCTTAAGTCGTTCCGAATCAGATCCACGATCGTAACATGTTCGGCCAGTTCTTTTTCATCGGCAAGAATGACAGCTTCGGCCGAAGGGACGGCTGCATCGATTGTACCTTTCATCGGGAAGGAATAGATTTTTCCATCGCTGATCTGGACAAACGTTTCGGGTGAGAAGACGAGGAAATCGTCTTTAAAAAGGAGCTTGTATTTCGCTTTAGCAACAAGAAAGATTTCGTACAGTGTCTTGTCCAGACTAACTTCAGTCTTCACCGTGAGGTTTGTAAGATAGGAGTCCCCATGGCTTAGATGCTTCGACACCAAGTCGAATTTTTCCTTGAATTCATTTTCAGCTATTGGATTGGCCTCAACGCGAATTCGGACGGCCGGTGGCAGGCTTTTCGTTTGATTCGTGCGGCCGTTGAACTCGTAGCGAATATCATTTGGCAGTTCATCAAGCCGAAAAGCAACGGGCTTCTTTTGCTCGAAGTCGATCAGAAAAAAGAATGGGATATTGTTATTACCCCAGTCGTCCAGTGTTCGTACAAAATCCTTGAAAGTCATCCGTCAGGGGATGTTCATATATTTATGGATCTGAAGAGAAACCTCCCATTGAGGATTTGCCTTAACATACTCGATGATGAGCGGAAGCATTTCCTTTTCCTTAGACCACTCCGGCTGAAGATACAGCCTGCATTTCTGCGACACTTGTTTTTGAAACTCTTCCGCCCATGCAAAATCACTCCGGTTATAGACGATAATTTTCAATTCATCGGCCTGGCCGAAAATTGAAGGATGCGGTGCCTTGAATTTCTTTGGTGAGAAGCACACCCAATCCCACGTCCCGGTAAGCGGATAAACGCCTGACGTTTCAATGTGTGAACGGATGCCTGCTGAACGTATCGTGGCGGTTAAGTTTGTAAGATCGTGCATGGCAGGTTCTCCGCCAGTGATCACGGCCACGGGTGTGCCGCTTTGTTTGACCAATGTTGTGATTGCATCGACCGAAAGCTGTGGATGAATAGCAGCATCCCACGATTCCTTTACATCACACCATACGCAGCCAACATCGCACCCACCCAGACGAACGAAGTAGGCAGCGTGTCCCTGGTAGTATCCCTCGCCCTGAATGGTATAAAAGTGTTCCATGACGGGAAGTAATTGGGTTCCAATGTCAACCTCCATGGACAAATTAAGATTTTAGATTCAAGATTTTAGATTAAGGGTTGCGTGCCTCGGTTGCTCGCAGGGTGTTGAGAAGCAAGGATGCAATTGTCATCGGCCCAACTCCTCCGGGCACCGGTGTAATAAAGGAGGCTTTCTTCGAAACGTTCTTAAAATCAACGTCACCTTTTATGGCCCAGCCTTTTGCATATTCCGGTCCTTCAACGCGGGTTGTTCCGATATCAATTACTACTGCGCCTTCTTTTACCATATCTGCGGTGATCAAGCCTGGCTTTCCAACGGCAGTCAGAAGAATGTCAGCCGACCGGGTAAAACTTGATAAATCCTGTGTGTACTTATGACAAATAGTAACTGTGGCGTGACCTTGCTCCGTGAGCATCATACTTAGCGGAGCACCTGCTATGCGACTGGCACCGACAACCACGGCATGCTTGCCTTCGGTTGGAATGTTGTATCGCCTCAGCAATTCCATAACTCCGAAGGGTGTGGCGGGCATCAGCAATGGTTTCTTGGATATGATACTTCCGAAATTATGGTTTGTGAAGCCATCCACATCCTTATCCGAACGAATTTTGTCGGTGATGCGCTCAACTGAAATATGCTCTGGCAACGGAAGCTGCACAATGAATCCGTCAACATCGTCATCGTTGTTCACGTGATCGATGTGCTTCATCAGTTTCTCTTCGCTAATGGTGTCAGCGAAACGCATCATGGTGTAATGAAAGCCGACCGACTTGCAGGCTTTCACTTTATTATCAACGTATGTCTGACTAGCTCCATCATCGCCAACAAGAATAATTGCCAGATGGGGAATTTTCTTATTCTCCTTCTTGCGAAGCGCCACAGCTTCGGAGATTTCGTTCTTGATGTCGGTGGAAACTTTTTTTCCATCGATCAGGGTGTATGATGATTGCGCTACTTCGACTGACATTTATAATCCTAATTTTTTATTCAACTTCTCAATCTGTTTGAGAAAATGGCGATTGTATATGGTCTGAGCACGAATAGATTGTTCGAGTTTTTTGTCAAACCCTTCCATGCGTTTTTCTGCCGCTTCAAACCTTGCATTTGACTTCCTTTCACTCTCCTCAAATCGGTCGTTCGATCTTTTATCACTTTCTTCAAATCTGGCGCTCGATTTCTTCTCACTTTCCTCGAATCTGGCGCTTGATTTCTTCTCACTTTCCTCGAATCTGGCGTTGAATCTCTTCATACTCTCCTCAAACATGACATTCAAGTTTTTCATACTCTCGTCAAACCTGGCATTAAATTTCTTCATGCTCTCCTCAAACATAGCATTCGATTTCTTCTCACTCTCCTCGAACCTGGCATTTGATTTCTTTTCACTCTCCTCGAACCTGGCATTCGACTTACGTTCATTCTCATCAAAGCGTTTATCGATTTTCTCGAGCCGCGTTTCCGCCATAACCATTCTTTTGATCGAAAGATCAAGACGCTTTTCCATTTTAGCGAGATCGGTGTTGATCTGATCCAGAGTTTTCAGCATATCAGAACTTACCTCATCGTGTTCGTTAAATCTTTTGTTTACATCCATACCGATTGTTTTTAGCAGCATCTTCGGTGGATGTATTTACAACTTTCAATTTATGCAAATTTCGCGTACAGACAGGCTTGGCAGGTCATGGTGCTGCCCCTACCATGCGCGTTCACGCGCCCTAGAGTGTTACTACTTTTTTTAGCGTGCGTTTTTTCTCCTTATTTTCTGCAATCGCAACTCTAAATACTCCCGAACAACCTTATGGTACCTTTTCTTAGCCCTTGCAAGCTCGCGTTCTTTTTTCTCAATCGCTGTAAGTTTCCCCTTAATTTTAGGGTAGTTTTCGAATTGCGCACTCCAGTCACTCAATACCTTGATCGCTTTATAAGCGTCAGTCATTTTTACCGTCCTCATAGATATAAGCGTGATTCATATTTCACACCTAATCTACTCAATTTTCAACACTGCCATAAATGCTTCCTGAGGAACTTCAACGGTTCCGATCTGACGCATCCGTTTCTTACCTTTCTTCTGTTTTTCGAGCAGTTTACGCTTACGCGAAATATCACCACCGTAACATTTCGCGATTACGTTCTTGCGAATGGCACTGATGGTTTCGCGGGCTACAATTTTCTGGCCGATCGCAGCCTGAATTGCCACTTCAAACATGTGACGTGGAATCAACTCCTTTAATTTTTCACACAATTTCCGACCCCACTCCTGCGATTTACCGCGGTGAACGATCGCGCTCAACGCATCAACCTTTTCACCGTTTAACATGACATCCAGCTTCACCATATCTGACTCCCTGAAGCCAATCAAATGATAGTCGAGGGACGCATACCCGCGTGAAATCGATTTAAGCTTGTCGAAGAAGTCGAATACAATCTCCGAGAGTGGCATTTCAAAGGTCATTTCAACACGATCGGTGGTGAGGTAGTTCTGATTTTTGATCTGGCCCCGTTTGTCCATGCACAACGAAATGATCGGACCAATGTATTCCGACTTTGTGATGATCTGCGCTTTGATAAACGGCTCTTCGATGTAATCCAGCTTTGTCGGGTCAGGCATTTCAGAAGGCGCATTGATGCTGATCTCGGATCCATCGGTAAGAAATGCTTTGAATTGTACAGACGGCACCGTTGTGATCACCGTCATGTTGAACTCGCGCTCAAGGCGTTCCTGGATAATTTCCATGTGGAGCATCCCAAGGAACCCGCAACGGAATCCAAAACCGAGGGCCGCAGAAGTTTCCAATTCCCATACTAGCGAAGCATCATTCAGCTGCAGCTTCTCCATCGCATCTCGAAGCTCTTCAAACTCTGACGTTTCGACCGGGTAAATACCCGCAAAAACCATCGGCTTCACTTGTTCAAATCCGCGAAGAGATGGTGCCGGGTTAGCCACGTTTGTGATGGTATCGCCAACGTGCACTTCTTTCGCTACCTTAATTCCCGAAATCAAATAGCCTACGTTACCTGCGCTGATTTCAGCGCGAGGGTGTTTGTCAAGCTTCAGCACACCGATCTCATCGGCATTGTACTCCTGGCCGGTGCTAACGAATTTAATTCGATCACCTTTCTTGATTGTGCCG
>DASWTP010000226.1:0-6061 GCA_036402075.1 Chryseosolibacter sp.
CCAAGCTCTGAACTCATCCACCACCCCATAAACCATCTACATCTCACCTTCGACTACCTCCACACCACCACCTTACTCACCACACTCTAAAAAAATAATTTTTACGTGAAACACGCCTCCCACACCCACCATATTTTAGCATCAACAATACACCGCCTATGGCATCAACAACAGCAATAATTCTTATCGCCTCGATGACTTGGATTACACTCTGCTACTTCCTTCTCTTCAGAAAGAAGTCGCCCAAGGGCATCAACACATCCCTGCGCACAGACGAAGATGTGATCGCGTTTCACCCGCTCACAAAAAACATCCACGAGCCCGCGCCTTCACCCGCAGCTCCACCTGATGAGATGCCCGAGGACATCCTCCTCACTCCAACGCTTGCCCCCAACGTCATAGACGAAGAAGACAACATCAACGATGAAGACCTGATCGATCTCAGGACGCTCTCGCTCAACCTGACAAACCAAAATTAATTTTCTCATGATCGCGAATAAATCCAATAACAAGTATCTGCGCTTCGTATTCCTTCTGGTAGTAGCCGTCGGCTTTCCACTGTGCTCAATGAGCCAGGGCGGCCTCGGTCAGTTTGAAAGCGCCATCGAAACCGAAGCAAACTCATTTCGCACGATCGCGTCGACTATCCTCGATGTGATTTTCGCCCTGGGAGCGATTGGCGTCATCTACGCCTACGTCACCAAACGCCAGGACGCGCGCGACTATCTCATCTACTATGCAATCGGTATTGTTGTCTATGGAATTATTCGTCAGACATATTTAACAGCTTCTTGAGCCCATGCAACAGGAAGGTGAGGTTCAGGCTAACAATTGCAAAAGGTATTTCACCCAGCGCAACATGAATCGCAAGATTCATTTTTACGGCTTGAGTGGACTACAGGCGATCGGTGTTTTTGTTATCGCCCTGGTTTTATATCTGGTCGTCGGCAATTGGGGGCCTGCCTTCCTTTTGATAATAGTCCCATTTATCCAGGTCAATAAACGAAAACTATCCCAGGGCGACCCGAACTACCTGGATACAATAAAAGTAAAACTGCGGACCGCAACCCACTACCAGGACACCGACCGCATTCTCAGAAAACTTGGCAGACAATGGCTGAAAGACTAAGTAAATATTTCCCTGTGGAAGAGATCATCGAAGGCTGCTACGTCAACGGCTTGTTCGATGTCACTACTGGTTTTTCCATGCAGTGGCCGGAAGTCTATACATTGTCAGACGAAGATTACGTAAACATTCATAAAGGACTCGTAAGCATCATCGGAAGGCTCCCCGCAGGAAGCGTCTTTCATTACCAGGGATTTTTCTACGATACGATTTACAACGGAACATACAATGGCACGAGTGAAATCCAGCGCGAAAACTTTAAGTACTACGCAGATCGCCCCATCCTTAAAAATTACTCCAACATCTATTTGACGTTCCAGAATAGGAGCGGAGTGCCGTCATACTCCGGCTCCCCACTTGCCAACGCTTGGGACTGGCTTAGTGGCAAACGCACAGCCGGCATCGCGAAAACCATTGACCGTTTCCGGAAGTACTTCTCGCCATTCGAAAGCGACCTCAACCTTATCCCGCGCGTAAAAGCCCGTCGCCTCACGGATGAAAATCTCCTGTGTTCCTTATGCGACTATTTCAATTTGACCTACGACACACCGGTCACAGATCCGGCGCTCGCCCTCAAGGCCATCCAGGACATAGAGGTAGACGTTGACAAAGGCTATATGCGCATCGGCAACCAGTTTGTCGCTGTTGTCACATTGACGAAGGAGGGAGCTCACCTCGTCTCGAGCCAGGACAAAGCCAATGCTAAGCTCCCCGACAACGCCACCCGCGTCAGGATCCCACAATCCATTCAGCTTCACACTTCCATGCCCTTTCTCATCGGGGTGGGATTACCATTCAACCACATTGTCAACGTCGGCATTGAGGTTATGGACAACGATGAAGCAACCGCCGCACTTTCCGGCATCGCCGACATAGGCACAAACATCCTTGCCACGATTGGTGTCCGCGAAGCCGCCAGCAAGCAGTCCGAAAAAGAGCAATTCCTCAGCTCACTTGCCAGCAACAGCTTTCGCGCATGCCGCACCAAGGTTAATGTCATCCTCAACGACATTTCCCTCGCGCGCCTCCAGGAGAAACTGAACTTCGTGAAGAACGCCTTCATCCGCATGAACGACAGCACGGTGTTCTTCGAGAACGAGCACACCGGCAACCTCTTCCTTTCATCCGCACCTGGCGCGATGAAGTTCCTCTATCGCGAGCCGATCATCCAGACTGTTGACCAGGCCGTATGCTACATACCTAAGGAGTCCCAATACTTCTCCGACGCGCAGGGAATTGTTTTCGTTGATCGCTTCGGGTGCCCTGTTGTGCTGAACATGTGGGATTCTCCGCATATCGTAAACCGCAACAAAGTTGTATTTGGTCCTTCGGGCACTGGTAAGAGCGTATTGATCAACCACCTCACCACGCAGAACCTCGCTAACGGCCACCACGTCATCATTATTGACATTGGTGGGTCGTATAAGAAGAACTGCAATTTCCACGATGGCTATTACTTTGATTCGTGCGATAAAAAGAATTTGTCCTTTAACATCTTTTTATGTTCGCAGGATGCTGCGGGCAACTATCGTTATTCCGAATCCGATGAGGATGGGGAGGGAGCTGACGACCAGGTCAACTATGTGTATTCTGTGATCCGCAAGCTTTGGAGGGGCAACGACCGCGTTTCGAACGATGAGAAGAACATTGTAAAAGATTCCATCCGCGAGTTTTACGAGTTTGTCAACCGGGAGAAGCAGTTCCCTACCCTCAGCGAATACTATACCTTCCTCAACCGCTACGAAGATGCAGTCATGCGGAGAGAGTACCGGGAGTTTATAAACCTGAATTCCCTGCGCCTTGCCCTCGAGCCCTATGTTATTGGCGAGTACAAATACCTGTTGAATTCCCGTGAGAATGTGTTGTTGCAGCACGAGCGTTATATCGTGTTTGATTTGGAGGGTATTAAGAACAATGAGGACCTGTCGGGGATAGTGATGACGATTGTGATGGGCATTGCGACGAACAAAATTGAGAAGACCCATGGAGTTCGCAAGACATTGATTATTGATGAGGCGATTGATTTTGTGAAGGGTGATGCAGCTGATTTTATTGGAGGTTCATACCGTAAGATACGGAAGAGGGATGGGGAGGTGATCCTTGCGACCCAGGGTGTTGGATATTTGGATGAGATCGATCCGTTGACGAGGAAGAGTATCATAGGTAATTCCGATACCGTGCTGTTGTTGAGTCATAAAAATGATAAGAACAGCTATCCGCTGTTGCGGAAGTATTTTTTGAATGAGCATCATATGAATTTGTTGGAGAGTATGGAGAGTGGCGATCGTTACAGGGAGGTATTCATTAAGATGGGCTCCTTTGCTAAGGTCTACCGCACCGAGATCAGCTACTTCGCAGAAGGCGTTTACACGACCACCAAAACCGAACTTGAGGAGATCTATCGCCTGGAGGAAGAGATTGGAAACCTGGGAGCAGCAATCAATCAGTTTGTCTTCAATAAATACTCGAGTCAGAAAGTGTAGTATCGACCAACCAGTTTGACATTATCATAACCTATTGAACATATGAAACGAGTAGCAAGTATTTTCTTTTTCATCAGCATTTTGGCTTGCCCTAAGTTGCTGATAGCTCAAAAATTTGAAGGCCAAAAATTCCTTTCTCCATCTGGTGATATTATTAAGGTCGGGGATACGCTTCAGTTAGGCAAAGGTCTTATGGGTAAGCATTACAAGTTTATAACCTATAAATACGTAGGTATGCCATCGGTCACAGTAAAAAAGCGTGGTCCAGCGTCGACAGATCACGAGGGCACAGTGTTATTTGTTGATAAAATTTCGCCGAAGGAAGGGTTGATAATTCTAAAGGGCATTCCGTATTACAAATTCGAGTGCAAGGCTGTCGATGCATTTAAAGGTGGTGAACTCAAAACATATGGGGCAAAGACAAACTAACAGCATTATGAGAGTCACAATTGCTTTTTTAATTCTCTTTTCCCCGTTTTCCAAGGTCCTTGCTCAAGGAGGAATTGTTTCTGCTCCATATTTGGAAGCGCTAGTCACAACTTTAAATTCAATTCAGGGTGAACAGTCGACGACTCAATCAACAATGTCAAGCGTCATTGCTTCAATGGAGGCAAGTGAGAAGCAATATAAAGAAGCAATGACAAAAGCCACGTGGCTTCGCAATCTACAATCGGCACAGAGGGTTGTCGCATTGATAGAAAATCTTGTTTGTACCTCTAAAGACTTGAATGTAAAACTTGCCATTGCAGGGCAGAGCTGCTTCTACAGCTTTCAATATGAGATGGTCTTGGTTAAAGTGCAAATGTCCGCAGATTACCTCGGAATTATTCTGTCGAGTGTCAGCATGACCGTGGCTGAGCGTGCTCAACTGTTTCGGGCAGCGACCGAGTCATTTGAGCAAAGTCAGCATGCAATGGTAAGTTTAAGTAATTCCATTGATGGGGATATTGCACGCGCCAAACTAAACCAACAAGTCGCAAAGGAAGTTTCCCATATAATGACCTTCGACCGTTCTAAAAAACAGTAAAGCATGAACGAAGTCATCGAAAAAATATTCAACACCGGCCTAATTGACGACGGCGTCAAAGACGCCCTCAAAACCACGATCACCCTCGGCGCAATCCTCGCTCCCGCATTCTATATCGGAAACATCACCTGGACCTTCGCCTTAACAACACTCAAAAACTTTGGAACCCGGCCAACAATCATGTTCGACCGCATGGAGCTCATCCGCGCCAGCGTCCTCTGGTTTATCCTCTCCGTAGGCTATGTCCCCATCTTCGGAAGTATGGCATCACTCGGAGAAAAGCTCGGCCGCGCCTCCGTCTCCGGCAGCACAACCGTAACGGACGGCAAAACCAAACTCGCAGAGAACTACACCACGCAACTCCAGAACGAAACGGAATCTTCCAAAGACTCACAATCCCAAAACCAACCCGCACAGCAATCCAGCGAAGGTGAGTCCCTCAGCTTTTGGGACATCGTCCGCGGTGGATGGAACACGCTCGTGCTCTCAGTCTCCGGCGCCGGATGGGGATTTGCGTCCGTGGTCGTCCGCGCAATCGTCCTGATGTTCGCAATTATCCTCGCGAAGATTTTTTACGTCATCGGCCCGGTCGTAATCGCATTCTCCATCCTCCCGGTCTTCAAAGACAAGTTCAGTCAATGGGCAGGTGTGTTCACGAATTGCCTTTGCGTCCCGTTTACAATGAACCTGCTCGATACGATAATCTTTTCGGTCGTGGGACAGGCATGGACAAGTGACTCATACGCTTCTCCATACTCGATCACAATCTTCGGCGTCTGCATCACAATATGCTACGCGCTTTCATTCTGGATCACTTCCTTCTACTGTGGTTCAAGTGGCGCTGCAAAAATTATGAGCACTGCCGTAACCATGGCCACAAGCGCAGTCGGATACGCAATGTCCTCGGCCGCAGCCGCCCCGCGCGGAACAGGCGAGCCAATTCCCGCAACCCCCAATATCATCGAAGACAACAATCACCAGCAACCCACGAAATAGAGAAGGAGCCCCATGAAGCTTGACAGCCTAAAATCTTACAACCGGGACGCAGCCAGTGCACGCATACTCACAATGGTTTGTGTTCTCGGTTGTTTGGCTGTCACAGCTTTTATGTATTGGGACGCGCGCAGCTTCATCGCGCAGCAAACCGCTAAAAAGATCGTCATCGACCGCGAAAACCACGCCTGGCTCGCAACTGAAAAACAGTTCACCAGGGACGACCGGAAAATTCAATATGAAGAGCACGCCAAAGACTTCTATCGCCTGTTCTTTTCTTTCGACGGTGGATCCTTCGATGTCTCTGTCAACCGCGCACTGCACTTGATCGAAGGTGAGCTTGGTAAAGCACTGTATATAAAGGAGTACGTCGAAAAACCCCTCGCACGCGAAATCACCGAAAACAACTGGAAGCTCGACATCGACATCATC
>DASWTP010000227.1:0-1984 GCA_036402075.1 Chryseosolibacter sp.
GAGCCCGATCAAGGGAGCAATCTTGATTGATGCGGCTGGGCTTGATATGTATGGCTACCTAATGGAAGATAAAAAACCGGAAGGGCATTCGTATTTAAAAACTTTCACGACAAATCCGGCTGAATGGAAGAAGGCCTCGCCACTTTATTATCTGCAGGAAAACATGCCACCATTTCTAATCTACAAAGGAGAGAAAACGTATTCCTCAATTGAGAAGAGTCATGCAAAGTTCATTAGAGCATTGCCGGACTACTCGGGCAAGTTTACCTACCATGAGTTGAAACGAAAGAAACACGTTCCGATGATCACTCAATTTTTCTGGACATGGAGTCACCGCTATGATGAAATTGTCAGCTTTATGCGCGAGTGATAACGGTATCATTGTTGAGCCGCAGGTCTACGCTTCATGACAAGACTGTCAGCTGGATATTGCTTCTTTAAATCTGCCATTTGCCACCTTGCCCAATTGATGATCTCAGTTCTCTGCTGCTCGGAAAGATCAGCCTTTGGATGCATACCTAACCATGTATAGGAAGGTAAAGGCATTTCACCCTCCTCAACGGTTTCGATGATCTCTTCAAACTTATGATTCTGCCGCGCAATGGAAGCACGGGTGAAGTCTGAAAAATTAAGATGGTATTTGCCTCCCTCCACGTGACTATTAAGCCACCATCCGATCGGTTGGATTTCCGCATACCAGGGATACACCGTACGATTGCTATGACAGTCGTAACATGCGCCAGTCATGATCTCGTTTACCGAAGCTGTTAATTCATATTTATTTGATAAAGCAAATTCAGTGTCAGGTGAATTATTTTTTTCGGGTCTGAAAAATTGAATCAGTACAAAAATTGCGAGAACTGCGATAATGACGATGGGCTTCCGTGAACGCATAGGTATAAAGTTATCAATTGCTAAAGTTACGCTAAATGCAGAAGCAGGCAAATTACGAATGCTGAAACACCAGCAAAAGCAAAAAGCCCCGGGTTTGCCGGGGCTTTATTCACATAAATGATAGTGTCGGGTGTCAAGTCGTTACTGCAACTCGTTAATGCTAACATTTTCGTTCACATCTTCGGCATAGTTCACACCAGCAAATCCAAAACCGAAGAGGTTAAGGAAGTCAGACTTATATCCTGCGAGGTCACCAAGCTTCGGCAGCGTATCTGTGTCGGCCTGTGCCCACCAGTCTGATACCTTCTTTTGGATGTCATCGCGCATTTCCCAATCGTCAATGCGGATCCTTCCTTTATCATCGAGTGGTACCTGGCCACCGGTGTAAAGGCGTTCCTTGAACAGGCGGTAGATCTGTTCGATACAACCTTCGTGGATGTTCTCTGCCTTCATTGCCTTGTACAACAATGAAATGTACAGCGGGATAACCGGAATGGCAGAACTCGCCTGAGTGACTAACGCTTTATTCACAGAGATATAGGCCTTTCCGTTGATGCCTTTTAAATTGTCTGTGATCTTGAATGCCGTTGCTTCGAGATGATCTTTCGCGCGGCCAATTGTTCCTTTGCGATAAACGGCTTCAGTCAATGAGGGACCGATGTATGAATAAGCGATGGTCATGGCATTCTGTGCAAGCGCGCCTGCTTCTGCCAATGCTGTCATCCACATTTCCCAATCTTCGCCACCCATCACGGCAACGGTGTTGGCAATATCTTCTTCCGTTGCAGGTTCGATTGAAACAGTCGATACAACGCCTGTATGGAAATCGACCGTCTTGTTTGAGAACTTCTGACCAATCGGCTTAAGCACCGAGCGATGCGTGACACCTGTTCTCGGATTCGTTCTCACCGGAGATGCAAGGCTGTAGATAACGAGATCAACCTGGCCAAGATCTTTCTTAATAAGGTCGATCGTTTTCTTTTTGATCTCATCTGAAAACGCGTCACCATTTATACTTTTTGCATAAAGGCCTGCCTTTTTCGCTTCCTGCTGAAATGCTGCGCTGTTGTACCAGCCCGGTGAAGCGGTT
>DASWTP010000228.1:0-9869 GCA_036402075.1 Chryseosolibacter sp.
ATAGATGTTCTGGAGTGTTTTGCGCGCAATAACGGCTTCCGTCTGAAGGGTGTTGAGCGGTAACGTGCGCAGCGTTGCCTTGAAGTTTGGCGGCAATTTCGCATAGGCCAACAAGGCTGGCAGCAGATCATCCAACGCTTCCGCGTTCATCGCGATGCTTTCAAGATCATCCTGGAGTTCTTCAAGTGATTTCGTGTCATAGTCATTCAGACAAACCGCCAACTTGCTTGTGAGGTTGGCTAACGGCATATCAAGGGAAGCGAACTTTTTTATGACGTCTTGCGCATCGGGTGTGAGCAAAAATGCCAGATCGGGATCGGCCTGCATTGACCGGATCACGCCAATATTCTTGTGTGCCGCTTCAGGGTCCGGTACAGCAAAGCGCACCTGGACTTCTCTGTGCTGCTGCGTTACCAATGCCAGCGCTTCGTATTCAGCTTTCAGGCTCGACAAAAGTCCAACATAGGCAGGCTTGACCGAGTGACGCGAAAAATCATAACTCGCCTGCACCTGCTTTTTCAAATTCCGCCAGCTTCCATTGAGAAAGCTGAAAAAGGACCCTTCATGAGCCCGTGCAATTGCCAGGGCGTTCTCGGTATCTTGCTGCGAGAACTTCGATTGCCAGTTGATATTAGCATCTGATTTCTCTTTCGCTGCCAGCTGCGCTTGCCGAAGTGCGTGCACAGCTTGATCGAACTCGCGCGCGCGTGGATCTGACTCAGTAATCAGACCAATATTTCCAGTTTCTGCAAACGGACGGAGCAAGACAGCAAAGTCCACCTGTTTTCGCAAAGTAGAAAGTGCAACTGTAAACGCACTTGCGGAAACCATCTGCCTGATGTTGTCAACATGTTTTTTTGATTCTGCTACACTTTCATCCAACGACTGGAGTGGGTGCTCAGCAGTAAAAATATCCTCTTTTAGTTTACTGAAAGGATGTTCTGCAAAGGCGTTGTCCACCCCGGCATCGGCTAGCGAATCATTTAATTGTTTAACAATCTCACCGTAACTGAGCCAGTCATTATACTGCGGCAAGATCTCTTCTTCGCGTTTCTGAATCGTGACAGCATGATCATCCAATTCTACTATCCGCTCAATGAGCTTGCGCACAGCAATCCCTGTAACATTATTTGCCAGTTCATTGGTGGCGTGAAAGTGCCTGATCACATCCAGCTGCTCATGCATTTTTGATAGAAGGTCGTTCCTCTTTTCCTGAACTGTTTTAAGATCGGTGGCCGGCTTGCGGAAATCTTCATACGTGTTTTTCAGGTTTTGTATAAACTCCCGTTTATCGCTCTGGCTATCGTGAATGTAGCAGCATAATCTATCAAGTCCTTGCTGCTTTAGCCGGTAATAGACAACATCAAGGGCCGCACGTTTTTCACACACGAAGAGTACGCTTTTGCCACGGGCTACAAAGTCTGCGATGAGGTTGGTGATCGTTTGGCTTTTGCCGGTGCCTGGCGGACCCTGAATAATATAGCTCTCACCGCTCCTGCTCTGAAGGATTGCATTCGTCTGAGTTGGGTCTGCCTTGATCACATGATTCCACTCCTCGAGCTTATTCAGGTCTGAGCTGTACGTCTGATGCTGCTTCGGAAGGTTGCTGAAGAGCGTCTCGAACACCGGGTGACTGATCTGCTGATCGATCACATGATTGTAATCGCGCACCAGGCTCATCTTCTTATAGTTGAAGTTGCCGAGTACAATGTTACAGAGATCAAAATCCCAGCTAAAGGGATTCTTCTCGCCCTCTGCCAGTTCGAAGAGCTGCCTTTCTTTGGTTTGCGAATCCCCGGTGAGCTGATGTTCTGTGATCTTAATGTCGTCATTGATCAAAAACTCGAGGAAGGTTGCCCGCGGCTCGATGCGTTGTCTGAAGATCTCAAGCCCCAACGGCTTATACAAGTCTGGCTGATAGCTGTAGGCAATATTCTTGTAACTACCGAGCGTAGTGCCTGTCCGTTTCAGGCGTTTTCGATAATTGCTTACGGTTTGTTTGGCAACGCTGTGGATCAGTTTGATGCGCGGCTTGTCAATGTAGTTTAACGTAATGCCCTGGTTCGCACCCTCGATCTGTTCCTTCAGCAAATTGTAAAACTCTTTCAGGGTCATCTCATCCAGGTCAACGAAATCGGGCAGCTTGATGCCGTAAAGGTCTCGCAGGTAGTTTGACACCACTGGATTCACTTCGGCTTCGTTGTCAAGCACCTTCAGCACATAGTGATCCTCCTTTAACTTCTTGTTTCGCTTCAACTCGACAGGGATCAGCAGCAACGGGCTCTGTATGCGTTCGTTCTGGTCCTCTTTCAGGTTGTGCCAATTAAGAAAGGTAATCACCAGCTTAAGCTGACTAAAACCAAACTCATTGATGTCGTGCTGCGATTCAACCCTGATTTTATCCAATGTAGAAGGAAGATAATTGTGATCCTCAAACCTCAGGTATTTATTTAGAACGATCTCCTTCATGCCCTTTACTTTGCCAGCGATCTCTTCGTTCCACGTAAACAACAACTCGGGACGAATGCTTTGATAATGCAACACTGTTGGAACACTTCCTACCGTGAGGTTCATAAACCGCATGTTCGGCTTGTAGTACAGCAGGCGATTTCTCCGACTTGTATCAAAGAGCCTATTTCTCAGTTTGCTGAGCACAAGCTGATTCCGGTCTGTAAGCGGTTTGTTCACCCAGCCCGCGACATTACTGAGGTCCGTTTGCTTTTCGGGATCGAAGTCGCGATAGTGTTCCAGCCGATTGATTACATCATACAGGTCCTGGGTGCGCTTACTGCGGTCCAACTCGGTCATTTCTATAATAAGCGTACTGATGGTTGGATGAACGCGACTATTATAGCCAGCCGGGTTAGCGCGGTGATGAGCAAAGGCTTTCAGGTCTTCCTGGTCGTGCAGGTCCAGGCCGAGGGCCATGCTTCCCAACACAAGTCCGAGACAAAAGATGTCGGTTTGTGCATCATGATGCCCGACAAGCTGCTCAAAGCAAATGTAACCCGGGACATATGCCGCATTCTTCAGCGGCTCGTTCAGATTGAAATGAACATTAAGGTTCTTGACCTGGTGGAAACCAGCATCAATGTCGGTATCCAGCTTGAGGTTCTCAACGATGTTGAACCGGTCCGACTTCCGGGCAGTAAACAGTGCATGGACGGCCGGCAGATTGGACTTAGGTGAATGCGCAAATTTCTCATCGATGTCGAGACGGAGATCCGTAATAAACAGGGTTTCTTCTTTTTCAAACGGGCCAACCTGGCCGACTTCATGAAAGCTGAGAACTTCAGCAAACAACGGCATTACGAAAGCAATCACATCATCTGTAGTGTAGACGCCTTCATCAAATGCGTTCGCCAGGAACGTCTTAAAGGTCTGTACTTGTGTCTGCTCCATAGCTTAGCCTTCGTAAATTTGTTCGCCCTCACCCTCCTTCACGCCATAGTAGGCTGACAGTGTTTTCTGCTTGTGCTGCTGCAACTTTTTGTCACTGAATTTAAGTTCTTTTTTTACGATGCTATTGAATGCTGGTTTTAGTTCAAGATCTTCGGCAATTTGAAACGCCCATCCCGTTGGAACATCTTCCAGACCGCGATCGAGCAGAGCAAAATCCAACAGCACGTAACTGAGGTAGTCTTTGATGCTTGGGTGCGAATTCTCTATTTTTTCCCGAAACTCATTGGTGATGACGGCATTCTCATCCCACGAGAAATCCGGGAAATACTGTTTGGCATGGCTGATCACCAGCGTACTTTGAAACCATTTCGGCTTCAGGTACAACTGGAGGAACTTTTTCGTAAGCTCAGCGACTTCACGTTGCATGAAAATGTCAAGCTGATCGAGGTCGGCAACACCTTCTATCATGCGGGTAATCTCTTTTTCTGCATCTTCCTGTTTCTCGAGCCAGAGTTGGATCGCCCTTGCGCGGATAAAATTCTCGGGGTGAGATATTCCGCTTGTTTTAACATCACGATCGGATGAGAAGATCTCATCAGCTTGCTTGAGATAACTTTCCGCGTTTACATGCTGCAGCCCTGTCGCCACCTTCACCAGCGAAGTAATCACCGGACCTGTACTGCCGAGCACGGTGTATGCGCCCCGGTCACAGAAGATTTCCGTGTACAGCCTGAAAATGCGCGCAGTCTCGAAGTACGCAGCTTCACTCCCATGATTATTGGCAATGGCAGTGATGATCCGGTCCGTCACTTCGAGTTCGCCTTGCTGTAAGGTGTAGAGCTTAATATGGGCCAGTTCATGGGCGATCACACCCTGCATTTCTTCATCACTTAGCAGTTGAATGAGCTGACCGCTGAACACGATATGCGCCTCCTTTTCTAAATAGATGATGCTTGCGTTGAGTTCATCGGTGTATTGCGCCTGGTGAAGGGTTACCTCAAGATGTTGGAGGCCAAGCTTCTCCCGGGCCACAGCTACTTTCTTATACAATCCAACATCAACTGATGGATCGAACTTATAGGTGTTTTTCAGTAACTCTGTTTTGTATTGCTTGAGTTGATCTTCCTTGGTTTTTGCGGCTGCAAAAAAATCCCAGGTCTTCGTCTGGGCTCTGAAGTAATCACTCACTTTTTTGTGATAAGATAAAATAGCTGGCATGAGGTAAGGCGAGGCGTAGGTTCTTTTTTACAAAGATTAAATTTTAAGTTATTAAATAGAGGGAAATTTTGCAATAAAAACTTCCGAGACCTTGAATGGCAAAGCGTAAAAAATATCGGGTTGATAATGATGCATTTAAGTTTAATTCAAAAAAGCAACAATAGATGTTTGAATTTTTATGCGATAATTGTTACACGAAACAACCCACTTCGATTCCATGCAAAAAGCTGATGCGAACAACTCAGCAACAGCGCTTTCTGTTGAAAAAATTATTGACCTGATCCGTTCGGTAAGAAACGACCTGGTAAAAGACTTTCTCAACGATGACGTGCTGAACAAGTATTACGAAGAAAAATTCGGCAAGCCATTGTCCACCGTAAAGAAGGAGTTTTTCAGACGCGATTTGCGCGAACTTTTGATTGCTCCGGTTGACTTGGTGCACTACGCTAAGTTGATCACCCACATCAGGGAAACGGGTACCGCATCGCTCGCGCGAAAGAATTCGGAATTCTTTTACAGTGACATCGACCGTGTGATCAGTCGGTACTGATTTGCCCAGGCCCGGCCTGAGCCGCTAATCCTCCAGCGCAGGGCAAGACGAATGTGCGCTGACTTTCAGTGAGGGGCTGGAAATTCTCTATTGTGTTCTCCAATATCCGGTCGACCTCAGAGCGCGTTATGAATTCTGGCGGAGAAGCCATGATGCCACCTTTGTTTTTCTCTGATCTCCCGTAACTATCCTGCAATAAAAATGCATGGCCGAGCTCATGGGCATATGTTCCTGGTGGCGCTGCCTGCGAAATCGCGTTGATAACATTTCCCGCGCCCGATGCGTGGCTCCCACCATTTCTTCGCGTTGTGATTACTGCTGCCGGTACGATGTTGACCGAACCGTTTTCGAATGAAAACAGACCATTGCATAGGGCCAGCGTAAGCCCATTCCCGACCGTCCCGCCACGCGTTTCAGGTACCTCTAATTGCATCACATTAAATTTGAAAAATGTGGGCACACGTTTCGAATTCATCGTCCCCGTTCCGGATGGCCCATTGAAGTACTGGTTGAGGTCGCGGGTTATCAAATTGACCAGCGCTGCATTTTTTCGTTCGCGTTTTTCGTTTTCACGCAGAATCTTCCTAAGGGCTCTGGATGTGATGTTTGCGGAGGCAACTTTCTTGGGTCGCACCAGTACCACAACGTTTTTCTCAACAACGTGCCGCACCCTACCATTAGTCATGCTGTCGATGTAGTGAAGCCCCTGGACTCCCTTCAAGTAACGAGCTGCATTGATATGATGGATGGGATTAGGGCCAGGATTCGAAAGTGGAGAAGTGACACCAATCGGCATGAAGCTTGAAGAAGCGGTCAGTGATACCTCCTGGGCACCGGCCTCGCACGTTGGCGCAAGAATGAACACCCCGACCAAAAAAGGCCATCTGGCAAATGATTTCATAGCGAATCACAGAGAACACAATGTTATTCTCCGCGCTCTTTTGAAATTGTTGCCCAGGGTTCAATCTATGTCATCACAGGACAAGCCAAATTTTAGGGAGGCCAGGCAGCGTATCACTTAAAATCTTAAAGTAACTCGGGGCATGATCAGTTGTCAATGTCTTTTAGTGATGGTCTTTTGTCTCGTGGGTCGCGCTGCTCATAGCGCACTTTAAACTTTGACAGGTCAGGTTCGTGGCTGCGACTACGCTGGAGCTCATATTGATAAACGAGCTGGCCAACCTCATACAAGAAAGGCCAGCCCATTTCTTTGTATTCATACCGGTTATCGTTAAGAATTCCATCGCTGTTTACATAGACTGTTGCGGCCAGCATGTATTCCACCTTATTCTGAAAGTCAGCGACATAGGAAACATCAGTGAGGAAGCCATATGCCCAGCCCACTTTGTTAAATACACGGACATTCGCTGGCATTTTACGATGATTCCCTCGAAAGAAAAATTTCACATAGCTGTCATAGTATTCAGCCGTGTCATACTTGGGATAATTCGTCTCCGAGGGATATTGCGACAGATACTGGTATAAAAATGCATAGTCATCTTTTGACAAGCTGAAACGTGAACGTACTGGAACGGATTCCGGAAACATAACCGCCTGAAGCATGCCCTGCAGGTCTTCGAGGCTGACGTTATTTGCGCGGGTGAAGTCAATAGGTTTGTCAATCAGACTGTCCCTGGAGTTTAGGTGACCCCGCCCCACTTTAATAGTTTTGCTGAAGTCGAACGCGCCCGCATTGCGTGTTGCTGGTTGGGTATAAATAGCCTTTCCGCTCTTCGACAGGAAGCGAACCTGATTAGTATTTCTGTTTTGCTCCTCAGTGAAACCCATGAATTGCCGAATAATCCGGCTGTTATTATATCCTTTTTTCTCAAGCGCGTCTGCAATGTAGCCCTGGCCAAGGAACTGGTACATTCGGTTGTAAGCATCGTTGTCGCTTACTAGGAAGGCTTTCTTGATAAAGTGAGCGATGGATGGCATGTGGTTTTCAGACGTGCTATCGTACCACATTTTCACCTGGCCTGAATAACTGCTATCAAACTGAATTGGAGTATACTTGTTGATTCCGCTTCGCTTAAACCGATCGAGTTTCTCCAGCGACAGGAAGGCCAATGGCATCTTGACAGTGGAAGCCGGATTAAAATATAACGCGGTATCAAAATTGAAATACCAGTTTTTGAAGGATGGATTGTTGTTGGCATCCCGGTCGATTTGCGTATATATGATCTGAAGGCGGAATGTATCGGGGTTGCTAATGATTTTTCCGACAAGTGGATTCATACTTGTTCTTAAAATACTGTCAAGTAAAGCATCCGTACGCGGCTGACCGACCAGGGTTGTTACAGCAAAGCAGAGACCAATGGATAGAAAAGCGAACCGCATGCGTCAAAAGAGTTAAGCTGCGAAAATAGCAAATTTAGTGGTTGGTTTGAATCACCATACATAAGCGGTTCAGACGCAGTTGTCCCATGGAGGAATGGTTTTTGAACGAACTTTTTTCCAAGACTTCAGATGACCACTAAGAATCCATTCGCCAACTATTATGCAGGCCTGAGCGGCATCGTTCTTCCTATTCCGAAGTATAAATTTCCTCCCGAATTTGAAAATTCATCGCGGTTGACTTACTACGGCTCTCATTTCAACAGCATTGAAATCAATCGCTCATTTTACGGTCTACCAAACTCCAAAACCGTTTCGAAATGGACAGCACAGGTTCCCGACAACTTCACGTTCACCTTTAAAGTATGGAAGCAAATAACGCACGCAAAGGACTTGCAGTTTGAGGAACAAGATGTAAAGCAATTTATGGATGCCATCGCAACGGTTGGAAGCAAGAAAGGGTGCCTGTTGGTACAATTCCCTGCGAGTGCTAAGATTCAGTGCATGCCTGGCCTGGAGCGGCTTCTGGCTTCAATTCAATTCAGCAATCCCGACAATGCATGGAAGGTGGCCATTGAATTCAGAGACCGGACGTGGTATTGTGATGAGATGTTTGACCTGATCCAAACACATGAAGCCACAGTAGTCCGGCACGATAAATCGCGCGCTTCTACGCCACACATTAGTTATGACTCAGATACCGTTTACCTTCGATTTCACGGACCGGAAGGCGACTATCGCGGCTCGTACACTGATGAATTCCTGCAGGAGTATTCAACGTACATTATTGAATGGCTTTCCAGTGGCAAATTCGTGTTTGTGTATTTTAATAATACGATGGGACAGGCGTTTGACAACCTAACGACACTGAATCGATATGTCTACAGGCGTTAGCGCAGCATACCCTTGGTTTTTCTTTGTATTAAATGGCGGTAGTAAAGCAAATCAATACGAGTTTAAAGAATCAAGTTCAATGTCGAGGTATTCGCCACAGTCGAGGTTTATACTATATCCGTCTGGGATTTGAAATGGAGACTTCCGGTATACGCCCCGGTTGTCAGCGTAGACTTTTTGCATGTAGAGGTCGAAGATAGGTAGCGCTGTTCTACCTCCCGAACTTTCGCCCCACTGCGGAAAGTGGATGCTCCGCTCATCACCTCCCACCCACACGCCTGTGACCAGCGAGTTCGTTATCCCCATATACCATCCGTCTGAACCATTATCGGTTGTACCGGTCTTGCCCCCAATCTCATTATCAGACTTAACAATGTCGCTAAGTGCTGTTGAGCTCCCGCCTTCCTCTTCAACTCCGCCCTTCAGCATATGCACCATCGTGTAAGCTGTGTTCGCATCGATCGTCTGCCTGGCAACGGGAAGGAACGTCTGGACTACGTTGCCGTGTTTATCCTCAATTCGAGTAATATAGTATGGTGTGGTGTGAATGCCGTGATTTACAAACGTACCATAAGCACCCACCAGTTCGTACAACGAGACCTCGCTTGTACCGAGGGCGAGTGAGTAAACCGGGTCCAGTGGGCTCGTGATACCGACTTTATTTGCGAAGCCAGCAACATTTTCAGGCTTGAGGATGTCGATGAGTTTAACTGAAATTGAATTCAACGATTTCGCCAACCCTTGACGAAGTGTATACTTCCGACCGTCACCGAGTGTTCCATTGGCATTTCTAACCTGGTATTGTTGACCGTTGACGTTGATGGAATGCGAAACATCATCAAACATGTGGCAAGGCGAATAGCCATTTTCGATGGCAGCCCCATAAAGGAAAGGTTTGAACGTGGAACCAGGTTGTCTGCGGCTCTGGCGGACAAGATCATATTGAAAATGAGTGTATGAGATTCCTCCGACCCATGCTTTAACGGCCCCTGTGTGAGGATCCATGGACATCAGGCTGGATTGAAGGAACCGATTATAGTATCGCAGCGAGTCATACGTGCTAAAAGTTGTGTCTTTTTTCCCAGACCACGAAAACGCTACCATGCGCTTCTTTTCATTGAGGTAATATTCAATCGAATCTTCGCGTTCACCGTAGATTCGCTTTAGTGCGCGATAAGTTTCTGTGCGCTTGATTTTGCGCTGCACAAAATCCGCAAGTTCATCTCCATGCTCATCGACCCAGGGATCTCGGTGCCCCCAGTCTCGTTCGAAATTTTCCTGAAGCCGTCTCATATGGGTTGTTACCGCTTCGGTCGCATGTCGTTGCAGCCGACTGTCAATAGTAGTGTAAATCTTCAAACCTGATTCATACAGATTGTATCCATTCTGTCTGCACCACGCCAGAAGCTCCGGCCGGATTGCCATCAGAAAATAAGGCGCAGGGCCCTCACTATGCGTCTTAACCGCG
>DASWTP010000229.1:0-24791 GCA_036402075.1 Chryseosolibacter sp.
TATGCGAAGATTATCTTTAACGAAATAGGTTATGGCAGGCCGCACGAGAAACTGAAACGACCGGTCTGTGAAGTTCTCAGTTCTTCGATAATGAATGTCTGCCCACAAACCGAACTTATTTGAAAGGCGGGTTTGATTAAAATATCCCAACCACAATTGCTCGCGATCTTCAATGTGTTTCCCGGGTGCCTGGGCCAATGTGACGCAAGGCAACGCCAGAATCGTAACAAGAATCAGAAAGAGTTTCTTTTTCATTTCAGGTATACAGATGGATGTCCAGAGCAGGAACAGGCCTGCCGCTTCGTGAGCGGGCAGACCTTATCCCTAATCAAAAAGTTTTAATAAGAATACCGAAGGGTGAGACCAAACGTTCTCGGATCGCCAAGCACCCCTGCATAATGACCGGCATTTCCAGCAGCAGGAAGGAGCTGCTCGAAGTAGTCTTTGTCAAGCAGATTTCTTGCCCACACAAAAGCCGACAATCCACTGGTTGAACGGAAGCCGAATCGGGCGTTAAGCAGCGAGTAGCCATCAACATTCAGATAGAGTGAAGGTGAAGCGCTTGATGAGAATGAGGAGCGAAAGTATGTATCAAATCCGAGGAAAAGTTTACTCTCTTGCCCAACAAGTTTGAGGGGGTTCGACAATACTTCTCCTCCCAATGATCCGGCCCATTTGGAAATGCCAGGCATCTTTCCGCCCGAGATATCTTTGAATGCATCAGGCGCTCCAGTCTCTTCCAGCGGCACAGGAGCATTGGTAAACGACACATATTCGCCATCGGTGTAGGCGACCGCACCATACAATGAAAGGTTCTTGCTGAAGCGGACATTACCGTCCAGCTCTGCTCCCCGCACCCGTACCTTTTCGGCATTCGCCAGGTAACCGCGATTTACTCCGACCTCAGCAGTCTGAACTTGGGTCTGGTAGTCGTCAATATCGGTGTTAAACACCGCGAAATTCAGTGTGGTGCGTGAAGTAGGATTTGTTTTGACGGCAACTTCATAATGATTGACGTACTCGGGCTTGATGCGCGCAAGGTCAATCAGGATTTCGCCCTGCGCGGTAGGCAAGCCACCGAGGTTCACACCAACCGGTTTATAACTGGTGGCATAGGTGGCAAACGTGTTTACATTTTTCAATGGTTTATACGAAACCGTGAACTGACCGGAGAAGTTGGATTCTTTGACATTGGCTGTAAAGGCCTGGTCGGTATAAACTGCGCGCTTTAAGGCGATCAATGCTGGATCGGTTGTATCGAGGCCTCCATAGGTCTGGCGATTGAAGTCCACTTTCTTCTCGTCATAGTTGTAGCGTAACCCCGGCAATACATGAAGCTGATCGGTTATTGCCCAGTCTACCTGAGCGAACGCTGCTGCACCAAACGTCTCGAGGCGCGAAGTAGTTCGAATACCGTAGCCATCAAAGAGCCCGGGTGTCCTCCACAGGTTGCTTGTCGAACTCTGCGAAAACCGCCACTGATGCGCACCTGATTCTTCCACGTGGTAAGGGTCTGTTTTCAGATCCTGGTCGATAAAGAATACGCCCACTACACCGCTAAGCTTTTTGGAGAGCTCTCCTGCATAGCGAACTTCCTGTGTCCACTGCTGATGTTTTGAAGTTGCCTGTGAAAGCGAGAGCACCGAAAGCCCAGTGAAATCACGGTCGTTCGAAGGGTCCCAGTTCCAAAAGCGCCATGCTGTTGTGGATGTCAGCGTACCTGGTCCTACTTTCGTGTCAATATTCACGGAGAGTCCACCCAAATCATTTCCTGATCGCCAGGTTGTGTTGTGATCGATCTTACGGTCAAAGGGATCCCTGCTCGGGAGGTCGTAGTTAAGATCAGCGATGATTTGTTCAAACTGGCGATACGCAGCACGTTGCGTTTGGACCACACCAGCAACAACCTGGGCGTATCCATCAGGGCGCTGACGTGTCGCGTCACCGATCAGCGTGATCTTAGTACGATCCGTTGGCGTGAAGAGCAACTGCGCACGCAATCCCAGGTTATTCAGGTCATTGACGGTGCTTCCGGTGCTGACATTGTAAAGCAAACCATCACGTTGGGTACCTGAGAAGGAGAGACGTGCTGCAAATTTTTTAGAGAGAGGTCCTGTCACCGAGCTCTTTGCCTGGATAAAGCCATAATTTCCATAACTCACTTCGAAGCTGGCCCCAGGTGTAAAACTAGCAGGCCGCGTTGTCACGTTAAAGGCTCCGGCAGTGGTATTTTTTCCGAAAAGGGTACCCTGCGGTCCGCGCAAAACTTCAATCTGCTCAATATCTACGAAGTCAAGTGTTGTTGCAGCCGGTCGCGCATAGTAAACGCCATCGACATAGAAACCTACACCCGGGTCGATTCCATCGTTCGTAAGTCCAAAGGTTGAACCAAGCCCGCGAATATTTAGTGTGGTGTTCCTCGGATTGGAAGAATACAACTGTACTGTAGGGACAAGTTCTTTTACGCGATTCACATTGAATGCACCCGCGTCTTCGATGAGTTCGCCACCAACCACCGAGATCGGAATGGGGACATTCTGGACTGTTTCAGATCTTCGTCTTGCTGTGACCACCACTTCATTAAGTACATTTTCGTCCTGCAACGTTATTTCAAGCGGTTCTTCGAGCGCTTCAAAGATCTGAACATCCTGCGCTTTAAAACCAGTTGAGCTGATACGAATGGAAAATGGGAACTGTTTCGGTGCGTTTAGCTTGAACGCTCCCTCCGCATCTGTCAACGCGTAGGTGTTGGTACCTTTGACAATAATGGTAGCGCCAACTATTGATTCGCCCTTGTTGTCACGGATGACACCATCAACCACATTCTGTTGCGCGGAAGCGGTGAGCGCGATGGAAAATATAGCAAAAAAGGAAAGTAAACCTCGGATCATATGCTTTGATTAATGTTTTAGCCAATGGAGATTGCCGCCTTGATTTATTTTGATTTCTGTTTACGGGAAACGAACTCGTTAAAGTTTGTTGTCCCATCGTTTTTCTCCAGGGGCAGGAAAAACCCGAATTGATGAAGATATTTTTGCCCGTTCTCATTTACCCATTTAAGAAATGCGATCGCTTCAGGGCTTGCGCTTTGCTTGTCGACCGACAGATGCAAGTAGTCAATTGGAATGTTTTTGACCTGGTTCGCTTCAGATAATTCCAGTTTGCTCACCACTTTTCCGAACTGGTCGACAATTTTCTCCTCTTCGCTGATCTTACCATTGCCGTTGAGGTCAACCGGAATTACTGTGAGTCCATCAATCGGCTTGCCACCTTCATCATAAATCATCGCGGACGGCAGATAGGTCACACCGGTCGAGTCACGAAGTAATGCCTTGATCAGGTGAGTATCTGCTCCCGCGATACCTGTGCCTTTAATGTCTTTCTGTTCATATCCAAAGTGTTGAGAGAAAACCATTGGCACCCCGGCTTTCTGCAATCGGGTGTAAACAGTGTAGGGGGTTTTAATCGGCTTCTCTTTTTCTTTGTCTGCGAACAGGTCGTGAAAGAAGATTTGCGTGATATGTTGTTTCGTGAGCCCTTCCCGCGAATAGAGCTTAGCAAACGATGAATTAGCTGTTGCCACCGGCAACACTGCGTAGCGGCCTATATGGAGATACTGTCTTTTTTCTTTGATATCCGCAGGGTGTTCATATACTTCAGCAAGGATATCATATCGCTGCGGGTCCGATGACCCCCTGGACTCTACGATAATCTGCACCCCGGGCGTAGTTCTTGTATATTCGTCAATCCATTTCTCGATGAGCTTGTAGGAGAACCTGGCACCGGTTACCACCACCACCTTCTGTTCTGGGTTTGATATTTTCGATTGGGCGACCGCGGTACCGGCAAATGCTGTTGCGAGCCAAATAAGCGTTAGTTTTTTCATTACTTCTAAAAGTCTATAGGAACAATAGAGTTATGAGCACAAATATATGTTTAATGTCTACTAAATCAATAGGTATTAAGAAGTTTTAGCTTATTTTTTATGAAAACAAGCTGGATCGCATCATGCAAACGTTTTATGTGAAGGAAAAAATGTGAAGGTTTAGTTGGTGCCAGCGGGGCCGTCACTGTAGACCAATATGCCTGGGCCGAAATGGCCTAGATCATTCCCCTTGATTTCAGTTCAAGGTATTTATTGATGCTAGAAACTGTGAGATTTTCAGGTCTGGTGAGGATGCTCATGATCCCGTATTGTTTTAGCTCCTGGGCAAGCTGAATCTTTGTCAGCGTATAATGTTCAGCAGTAGCCTGCCGATAAATGTCCTCAACTGTCTCAACATGCGCTGATGTGTTGGACGTAATCTCCGTATTCTCAAACAGTATCACTACCAACAGGTGTTGGTCATTCAGCTTTCGCAGCTGGGGAAGAACCCTGTGCAGTGCGTAGGTACTTTCGAAGTTTGTGTACAGGAATAACAGACATCGTCCATTGACGAATTTTTTTACCGTCATGTACATGCTTTCGTAATTCGCTTCAACAGATCCCTCTCTCTCGCGATAAAGCGTTTCAATGATCTTTTTCAGCTGAAGTTTTCCACGCTCGGCTTTCACCAGTGATTTTGGTGTTTCCGCAAACGTAATCAAGCCCGCCTTATCCTGCTTGCCTAATACAATATTGGAGATGACGAGCGATGCGTTTACCGCGTAGTCGAACAAGCTCAATCCGTGGAAGGGCATATGCATCACGCGGCTTTTGTCAATGATGCAATAAACCTGTTGTGACTTTTCGTCTTCATATTGGTTTACCATGAGTGTCGCCCTGCGGCTGGTGGCTTTCCAGTTGATGCTTCGGAAGTCGTCACCGCGCATATATTGCTTGATGTGTTCAAACTCGTAGCTGTGGCCAATCCTTCGTACTTTCTTAACGCCATATTCCGTTGCCGTTCGCGCGAAGGTTTTGATCTCGTATTTCTTCATTTGGATGATCGAAGGATAAACAGGGATTGCAGCGCCCTGGTTGTTTCGAATTCGCCTGCTTACCAGCCCCAGACCTGACCGCACGAAGAGGTTCACATCACCGAAGTTATATTCTCCACGGGTCACCGGTCGTATTAAATAGTGTTGTTCATTGGTAATGTTGGGCGGCAGTTTGAGGCGATGTTGCGCGCCTCGCAGCTGAAGTTGTTCGGGTAACTCATCAATGACATCGGCCGTAAGCGAGATAGTAGAACGATTCGTAATGGTAAGCGTGACCGGGTTATCGTCACCCAGTGACAACACGGATGGCACTTTGCGTTTGACCTCAATGACAAGTGCCCGGCTGAAAAGCACAAGAATATCGATTAGTACGATAACGACAAACAGGATGCAGGCCGTTTTTGCAATTGGCATTATCAATGGAAACGGGTAAGATAAGATCATGGCGGCTATCAGCACAGCAGCGCCATAGAAGAACCGGGCCGGCAAAAACAGGTCTTTGATGAACCGCATTAGCGTGGGATCTCAATTCGTTCGGTAATTTCTTTAATTACGTCCTCGGTCTCAATGCCTTCCATCTCGCGTTCCGCGGTGAGCATGATGCGGTGGTTAAGCACAGGGTGAGAAACAAACTTTACGTCATCCGGGGTAACGAAGTCGCGACCACTCATCGCTGCAATTGCCTTTGAGGCGCGCATAATGGCAAGCGATGCGCGTGGCGAAGCGCCCAGCACCAGGTCTCCATTGTTGCGCGTGCTGTCGATCAGTTTGGCAATGTAGACCAGGATCTCATCCTTAATATGGATTTTTTCAATTAGGTCCTGGCACTCTTTCAAATCCTGGCGGGAGAGGATTGGCTGAACAGTGTCGAGAATCTTTGCGCTGAAGTCATTCCTGAATTTTTTCAAAATCTCGATTTCATTCTCGAGGGTCGGGTAATTCAGCTTCAGTCGGAACAGGAAACGGTCGAGCTGAGCTTCGGGTAACCGATACGTGCCTTCTTGCTCGATCGGGTTTTGCGTGGCGATGACCAGGAACGGAAAATCCATGGCATAGGTGTTACCATCCATGGTGATCTGTCTTTCTTCCATTACTTCAAAAAGGGAAGACTGTGTTTTCGCAGGAGCGCGGTTAATTTCATCGATGAGAACGATGTTGGAGAAAATAGGACCTTTGCTAAAACTAAACTCTGAAGTTTTCACGTTGAATACCGTGGTACCGGTCACATCCGTTGGCATCAGGTCTGGTGTGAACTGAATACGCGAGAAGTTGACCGATACGGCTTTAGCAACGAGCTTAGCGGTTAGCGTCTTGGCGATGCCGGGAACACCTTCAAGCAAAATGTGGCCCCCGGTAAAAATACCTGCGAGAATTAAATCGATAATCGTTTCCTGGCCCACAACTACTTTGCCGATCTCTTGCTTGATCTGCATCACATGCCGGTTGAGCAGGTTAAGGCCTGGTTGGAGCGGGCTTTGAAATCCTATCTGTTGATCTTCCATATGAACGTGAATAAGCTATTTACAGGTTTTATAAAATTTTTCGAGTGCGTTGTGGAGGTCCACTAACCGGTGCTCGTTGTAATACGATTGGTTTTCGATGTGATTAAACTCTACGGCAATGGTTTTCAAATCATCAAGTCCGACTTTTGATTTTTCCGCCAGGCGATTTAAGGCCGCCTCGGTCAACGCCTGAAGGTGCATATTATACTTGGACTTAATAAAATAGAAGAAGTATTTCATTTTCTTCCGCCCGATGTCGTGATGATTGCCGTTTTGGAAATGAAGGGCGGAGATCAGGTTCACAAATTCCAATGACGTGTTAGCTTTTTCTTCAAGCACCGGGATAATCCGCTGCTTGCGCTTTGCCGTAAAGATGGTGTAAAGCAGTGCTGCACCGAGAATCAGCCACCACGCATAGCGCAAGCTTTCCTGCTCCAGGATGTAAGCGATCGGGCTCACCTCGGGTGCATTATTGCTTGGTGTGAACTTCGACTTGCTAAACTCGTCCCAGATAATTTCGTCCGCTTTCAAATGCGAGAATACACTCGAGGCATATTCTGCTTTATCCTGTTTCGTCAAGAAATAGTTTGTGAACGCCAGCGGGTTCGTATGCACGTACAAATTTCCTTTGCCGTACTGCAGCCGGAAGAAGTTGACTTTGTCGGGTGCGATGAAACCGAGCGGTGTAATCGATTTTGTTGAATCGCAAAATATTTCAGGGTTTAGCGAATTCCAGAAGTAAGGCTGATCTTTTTTCCCAAACCGGTACACGAACTTGTAGCCTTTCGGCTTGGCAAGCGCTCTATTGTAAAAGTTCATGTTTGCGGAGAGCGTATCTTCCATGGCGAGGAAAATTTGCTTGCCGCAGTCAGACACAAACATCGGATCGACCAGGTCGAAGGGCAGGTTATACGATGCTACGAATGCATCGTTGCCGTTTGAGATGAAATTCAGAAGAGCGTCAACATCCTCTTCATCGAGGTAAATGCCCTGACCGATGAAAACATAATCCGTTTTTTTCTTGAACTTTGCCGAATCCAGGAAAACGTGGAGGGGTTGTTTATCGTTGATGATAAGCTTCTGACCCGGGCGGTACTCGGACAGCAGTTTTTGAATGAAAAGTGTTCCATAGGGCTGTTCGCTATTGCTCCGATAGCTTTCGCTCCACTGGAAACGCTTCTCGTTGTTCCGCCCAAGCGTGAAATACACGAGCAACAGGATCGCCAGGCTCCCTAAAAGGACTTTTACAACAGTGTTGCGGTCATTTTTCACTGCGTTCGGTCTGCGTTAAGTTTTTGCTCAATTGTACGAAATGAAGAAATAATCTCTTCATACGTTTGAGTTGAGAAGGTATGATCTCCATACCACACTTCTTCGTAGGCCAGGGTTAACCGCTGAACTTCGTCATAATAACGTGCTTTGGAGAAGAGCTCCGTCAGGTAATCGCGATTAGTTTTATTTCTTTTCCACGTAATCAGCCCGTCTTCGTCCAGCTTCTTGAGCAGGCCGAGGAAATAGATGCGGATTGCAAGGCGATAGTTGCCAGCGGTCATCGCTTCCCGCAACAGGCGGTCGATTTCCAGCTCCTTGATGTCTTCGACTGGGGCAGCGGCATCCTGCTGCTCATCTCGTGTGATCTTGGTCGATGATCGGATCGAGGTGTTTTTGATGATCACATAAAGGATATATCCGATGATCCCGATTGCAAGCGCATAGAAAATATAATTCAATCCGGGAATGTTCAGCGAGGAACTTGATGGTTCCTGATCTTCCTCTTCTTCGTCATCACCATCGTCAAACATACGTTTATTTGAATCCGCAGTGCGCAACGAATCCAGGTTATCGGATTTTCGTTTTTTCTTTTTTGATTCTACTTCCGAGAAGTCTTCATCACCAACCACTTTTTTCCACTTGTCGCGATCAAAGCGCTGCACGTCTACGGCTTCTTCAGGGTAACCCTTCTTCCTCGAGACATCCTCAGGGCTTAAGGGATTGTGTGTTTCCTCGCTGTATTCATCGTCTTCGTACTCTGAGTCACTATACTCAGCGTCATCATACTCGTAGTCGGAGGACACGGAGTCATCTTGCGCGTATAAAACGCCCGAGCACAACAGCAGCAAAAGGGCAAGAAGCTTTTTCATCGTCTGGTACCTTTTGAACCCCGCATTCCCATTTTCAAAATAGCGTCCTTTAAGCTCGATGCCGATACGACTTCTTCCTGGCTAAAGTACAGGTAGGACAGGCTCGCACAGATGAGGGGAAGGACCAGGTAGAACGAAAACACCTTGATAAAAATCTCGACAAAATGAATGGCATTCTTTGACACTGGATCATCGGCCACAAAATTCCATTCGATCACATTCATGTGCATGTAGAGAAGGGGAGCTGAGAGCAGCAGCAAAAATGAAAATGACAGGAGCAAGCCGATAAACTGCAAGCCGATCCCCTGGTTGTTATTTTTTCCATAGAGTTCCCAGCCGCGGGAAAACGCATACATAAGACCGGTTTGCTCGGTGTGCTGAATGAAGGCTGCAAAAAGGAGGATTCCAAAGACAACAGTGAGTCCAAACATTCCGAGGAAACCCAAATAGATTAATCCAAAAAACGTTGCAGTGATCACCAGGATCTGCAGGAGCGATCTGAGGTCAACGCCCTGCTTGATTTTTTTTGATTCTTCGTGCACCAGCTGCATGACCCGGTAGACGACCACAGCCATCCCTGCAGCATTGATAAGAATAAATGGCACAGTAGGAGTGCCCAAGGCAAAAAATACGTTTGAAAATAAGATTTCCCACCATTCTGTCTCTGCCAGGAACACTGGTACATCCTGTTCGAACAGGAAATGGCAAACGCTTAACCCCAGGGAGGCAAAAAAGATCCACGGGATAAATTTTCCGTTGTAACGTGCGTAAAACAGGAAAGTATCTTTCAGCACGTCTGCGTTGTTCTTGATTCGTGAGAAGTTGACCGGCTCACTGATGGTGGGCTGCAGGCGAACTTCTTTCAGCGGAACGGTGAAGCCACTCCGCGATTTCATCCAGGGATAAACGATGAAATACCCGACAATGAAGACAGCCGATAGCGCAATCAATGTCACCCTTACGATGGCGGGCGCATCGGTATATCGTGTGAGGAAACTTTCTATGATCGCTGCGAGGACGAACACCGGGGTGATGCCGAGCATAAATTTCAGTGACCGCATACCGGAAATTTGCAGCGACTGGAGCCGCGAATATGTACCGGGGAAAATCAGTCCGCGTGCAAGGGTGAGCCCGGCTCCACCAGCGAGCACAATGGAGGAGATTTCGAGCGTGCCGTGAAGCCAGATACTCAGGGCAGATTCAATAAACAGGTCGCGCTCTACAAAATAATATTGAAAGCATCCCACCATAATTCCGTTGCCCAACAAGCTGGCAAGTGTTCCAATGCCGAGGAAAATTCCAAGCACATAGGTACGAAAGGCAACCATCAGGTTATTGAGGGTTATCCCCAGGAACATGTCGAGTTCGTTTCGTTGCTTGTATACGGCCATCGGATCTCCGCTCGCAATATTTTTTTCGGTCATGGCCACATAGTCATTGCCAAGAATCGTATTTACGAACTGGGGATCGTTCATTGACGAAAAAACGCCAATGGCCATTGCTGCCACAAACACGAGCAAGGAAATGAGCAGTTCGCGTCTGCAATAAAGGATGATTTGCGGCAGCTCGTCCAGCCAGAACAGCATGAATGCGTTATGCTTATCCTTTTTATGGCTGTAGATGATGGAAAAATATTGTCGTGCAATCTTGTTGAGGTAGACTCGCACGGACCGGTTCGGGTAATACGTTCGCGAGTAGGAGAGGTCGTCAACAACCTGGATAAAAAGATTACTTAATTTTTCAGGATCTTTGACGGGGCTTTCTAAAAGTGTTTCGGCTTCGCGCCACTTTTCCTTATTTTGAGCTATGAAACGGGTCTCCTTCATTGAGCTTTCAAAATATTGCTTTAAAATTGAAAAATGAAGAACATTGAAATTATTACTACGCAAAATGTGGTTCTGCAGTATGAACTGGCTCCTTTGAAGGACCGGATCATGGCGTTCGTGCTGGACATGGTTTGCCTGGTATTCGGCCTCTCAATTTTATCGACATTTTTTGCCGCAATCTTCAATTTTTCGGAAACCGCCCAGGGGTTCTCGATAATTATTCTCACCTGCATTGCATGTCTCTATTCGCTTGGCTTTGAATTCTTTAACAATGGGAGGAGCATCGGAAAGATGGCCATGAAGATCCAGGTGATTAAACTGGCCGGAGGTCGCGCTACATTTTCAGACTATGCGGCACGTTGGGTTTTCCGTTTGATCGATATCTGGTTCTCGTTTGGAGGAATCGCCTCCATCCTGGTGATGTCATCGGCAAAGGCCCAACGCATTGGCGATATCATTGCAAATACCGCGGTTGTTAAAACAGCACCGAAGCTGAACGTGAATCTGCAGGATATCCTGGCGATCCATAAGGCCAACAAATACACACCGAAGTATCTGCAAGCCAAAAAATTACAAGAGCAGGACGCGCTGCTGATAAAAAGCGCACTTGAGCGCTATCGCAGGTTTTATAATGAATCGCATGAAGAAGCGCTCGAGCTATTGACCGCACGTGTGAAGGAAATGCTTGGCATCGACTACATCACAGAAGAACGATCCGTTTTTCTACAGACTGTACTTCAGGACTACGTGGTGTTGAGCCGATAGAAATAAAAAACCACTTCATTGCTGAAGTGGCTTATGGTTTATGATGGTGCTTAGTTTTTCATGTGTCCATCCAGAGTCTCTGATTCCAGTACATCCACTTCTTCTGGATATTTTGGATTTGAGCCGTATTCGTTCTTTTGGCGATCCCCATCTTCGAAAAGCAATACAAAGAAATAGAACGGAATAAGCTGCCACCAACCGCTTCGGCCAACATCGTGGCAGCGTTTGGCGCCTTGCGCCCATACGAACCAAACCAAAGGAATGAGTAAAATCAATGAAATTCCGCCAATCGTGCCACTGGCTGAAATAGCAAGAATGGTGAAATACACCGCCAGGTAAATGATGAACGTGAGCCCGTATTCGAGTCTGCGAATGCGGCCATCAAATGAAAATGGACTTTTGAACATACAGGGTTTTATTTAGGTTTAGATACAGATTTCATTCCGGCTGTGAGCAGCTCCTTAAAAGTAGTAAAATAGCGTCTTCAGGAAAATGCATTTTTAAAAGAAATCGTACGTGCGACAATTCGCGAAACATGTATGCACTGAAATCACACATTAATTTTACCGCGCAAGCCAGGCATCTTAACTTCGTGATCAGGTAATCTATCCGATTTTTTGTAGTTTATATCGCGATGAACGCGGTTTTCAGGCCAAAATCCATTCTTTTGGACGATCTCTCTCTGCCCAGCATTTTTGATACATCCTGACCTGATAGTTTATGAGGAACGATCTCTCTATTACCATAATCGATGATGATGAAATAGCGCATTACCTGGTTTCAATATTTGTGAAGAGGGAGTTACCAACGGCCATCATTCATAGTTTTCTCAGTGCAACGGAGTTCCTGACGGCATTCAACCATGGTGACTTTGAGACCGATGGGATTTTGCTCGACATCAGCATGCCGAAAATGACCGGGTGGGAACTTGCAGACCGACTTAAGACAACTACTTTCAATACACCGGTGCACATTCTGTCGAGCAGCGCAGACTCGCGGGACATTCAGCGGGCTGACGACTATTCCTTCGTCAAGAATTACATTGTAAAGCCACTCACCGTGGAAAAGCTTCGAAGTTTCCTGGATGATGTAACTAAGAAGTAAATACGGGCTATAGATCGTCTGTTTGAATGAAGTCCGGCTGCAGCGCCTTGGCATCCTCGAGGTCCTCGGGACCGTAGATTGTCCAGAGTTGGATCTTCAGCCCTTTGCGATGCAGCAGGTCAACCTGTTCTTTTACAATGATTTCATTGAGCTTAAACTGGTAGGAGATTCCCGAAAATCCAGCATCTAAGGCGCGGGAGGCGCCCAGTTCAAAATCGCTGAATGTTGTTAAGTACGTCTCGATTTCATTGGTGTGCGTTTTCACGTAATAGAGGAAGTCACCGGTCTCAGACTCTACCATCACTTTGTTCTGTCGTTGATACTTTTTTGTGAGCGCGATGATGGCGGCACCGAGCTCATTCATTTCACGGGTCACATTGATTCCGGTTACTTCGCATGGCGTCCATGCCTTCACGTCCAGGGACAAATATTTCTCAGGGTAATTTTCGCTTACATACTTAAAAATAGTCTCGAGGGTGGTGAAATTGATTTCGTTGCCCAGGCATGAGTCGACCTCGATGATGGATGGACGTTGGAGTGCAGCGAAGCACTTTCCATTAAATGATCCGCAGGCTTGCACTTCTGATGAATGGCTGAGCCACAATTCGTTGTCAGCGCCACGCTGAATGTCAATTTCAATTCCGTCCATACGCTCGAGGCCATAGGCGCATGCTTCAAAGCTGTTGCCTTCTCCGAAAGAGCCACCGCCTCCCTTGTGTGCCAATACGCGAGTCTGAATGTCGGTGAGCGGTTTGTCAGGGTAGTACTCCACCCGTTCACATCCGAGCGCGAACGCCAGCGCGAGAATAACGTTGGGGAAAATACGTCTCATAATTTTGCTATCCGATAACGCACGGCAATCTTGACTTCGGGTAGGTAACGCTTGTATTTCCCGATATCGCCATACCTGATCCTGGTCACCTCTTCTATCCTTGACATCGCCAAGCCGCCTTCGGCAATCAGGTCGACCGATGGATTTAATTTCCTGGTAGCCATAATGAAAGGCACAGCGGAAATAACCCGCCATCGGTAAAAATCATCCGTAAAAACGTTGTGACCTGCTTTGACGCCTATTCCCGGAATAACCTTGCCTGCCATCAGCGATGGAATCACGCGGTCATATTGAAGATATAGCGCAGAAAAGTCCTGCGGCTTGTAAAAGAAGTTTGATCCGTAAGTGAGCGAGAAGGAAGTCGTTTCCCGTAGGGTGAGAGCAGCCCCGATTGAAAAATGTTCCTGGTAGCCCAGCCCTCCATAGGCTTTCAGGTACGTTTGCGCCCTGACCACGCCCAGGGTGAACGACAGACAACAGAACAAAAGAGGGGTTTTCACATTAGAATGTAGAATGGATTTACGAGAATTCAAACAGGCGGTGTTTGAAAACCGAGAACATCGTTAAGCGAGAAATGAATTTTGTATTTTCTGCGTCCTTTGCTTCGTTGCCACGTCAAATATTCGCAAAACAATGAACCTAGTTTTCACGTATCTTGTTAACCATCGATAATTTCGACACAAACGCTTTCATGAAAATACTTTTACGCTACCTCAAAAACTATAAAGGCCTGATTGCGATTGCCTTGTTTCTTGCCGCAACGAGCCAGGTGTTTTCCCTCCTTGATCCGCATATCACCGGAAAAATTGTTGACAATTTTATTGAGCGGAAGGATTCCCTCTCGCGATCGGAGTTTATCAGGGGGATTTTAGCCCTGGTCGGTTTAGCCATCGGTGCGGCCATGGTGTCGCGCATTGCCAAGAATCTTCAGGATTACTTTACGAGTATTGTGGTGCAGAAATTAGGGGCGAAGATGTATGCGGATGGCATCCAGCATTCCCTTGAGCTGCCTTACCAGACCTTTGAAGATCAGCGCAGCGGTGAGACGCTCGGCATTCTGCAAAAAGTCAGGACCGACTGCGAGAAGTTTATCACTTCGTTTATCAATGTACTTTTTGCGACCGGTGTAGCCATGGTCTTTATCGTGGTGTATTCGTTGAGCGTGAGCTACAAAGTTACGCTTGTTTATTTTGCTTCCGTGCCGGTAATTGCGCTCACCAGCTGGTTGCTCAGCCGTAAGATCAAAGTTGTTCAAAAAAGCATTGTTAAAGAGACAACATCGCTGGCTGGTTCAACCACCGAATCGTTGCGAAACATCGAGCTGGTAAAGAGTCTCGGGCTGGCAAACCAGGAGATCAATCGTCTTAACAACACCACCTACAAAATACTCGGCCTTGAACTGAAGAAGGTGAAATATGTGCGTGGGATGAGTTTCCTCCAGGGAACGACCGTGAACTTTGTGAGAAGTGTTATGGTGGTAATTCTGCTGCTCCTGATTTTTGATAATGAGATTTCAGCAGGTATGTATTTTACATTTCTCTTTTACTCGTTCTTTTTGTTCAGCCCGCTTCAGGAATTGGGAAGTGTAATTATAGCTTACCGTGAGGCCGAGGTGTCGCTTCTGAACTTCGACCGGATTTTGAAACTGCCTAAAGAGCGCAAGCCACGCAATCCACAATCCATCGGAAGGATTACAAACCTGAGCTTTGAAAACGTTGGATTCAAGCACCAGTCAGCTTCAAGCAACGCATTGAATAATATCTCATTCGAGACGAACAACGGTCAGACCATTGCGTTTGTTGGTCCGTCCGGATCAGGGAAGACAACGCTAGTCAAACTGCTTGTTGGGTTGTACCCGCCTAAAGAAGGGTCTATCTATTACAACAACATTGACAGCACCGAAATCGATCTCGACCAGCTTCGGGAGAAGATCGGTTTTGTTACCCAGGATACGCAGCTCTTCGCAGGGACCATTCGTGAAAATCTCCAGTTCGTAAAGCCGGATGCCACAGACGAAGAATGTCTCACAGTACTTCAGAAGGCGGCATGCCAATCTTTGCTCGCAAGGGCAGATAAAGGTCTGGACACAGTTATCGGTGAGGGGGGCGTAAAAGTTTCGGGAGGAGAAAAGCAACGTCTGTCCATTGCGCGTGCGCTGCTGCGTCAGCCCGACATCCTGGTTTTTGATGAAGCAACCTCTTCTCTCGATTCCCTCACAGAGGAGGAAATTACCGAAACAATACGAGAGGTCTCTGTGATTAAAGATCACATCACCATCCTGATTGCTCATCGCTTGTCAACGATCATGCATGCTGATAAGATCTTCGTTCTCGAGAAAGGTCACATTGTTGAATCGGGCCGTCATGAACAATTGCTCATGGAGAAGGGATTGTACTACGCGATGTGGAGACAGCAGATCGGGGAGAAGGTCAGCGTGGAAGCCTAATGTCAGCTCAAAATTGACGAAGAACAAAGGTTAAATTTCCTTTTTGTTCTTCGTTTTATGCTCCTATTTCCTTCCCATCACGAATAGGCTAATTACCATCCTGGACTTCATTTATCCGGCTGAGAAGTGTAATCTGATTTCCCGCGCGGTTAAGATTGTGATCAGGATATCGGGCGCCATAGTAAACGTCATTATTCAGGTAATCTGTCAGGAACCGGAGAGCCTGCATATAAATCATGAATTTGCCGGCATACATAAATTTTTGTTTCTCTTCAGGCGTTAGCACCTGGTTCATCTCTGACAAGTATCCTTCGACAATCGCCCGGTATACATCGTTGCGAATTGAAATTTTCGAGAAGTCCGTTTCCTCCTCTGTAGTGGGAGAAAGGTAGGTTCGCATCATATCGCCCACATCGCTTATGAAATACCCTGGCATCACAGTATCGAGGTCGATCACGCACAGTCCTTTTCCTTTTCCGTCAAACAAAACGTTGCTGATCTTGGTATCGTGGTGCGTGACACGGATTTTGAAATTCGCATTCTGGCGGATCCGCTCAAACTCCTCAACAATGGCCACTTCTTTTTTAAGGGAAGCGATCTGCGTCCTTGATTTCAGGATTCGCTCACGATTTCCGTTTTCGACCGCTGCAATAAATTGCCTGTAGCGCAGGGATAGGTTGTGAAAGTCGGGAAGTGTTATTTTCAGACGGTTTGCATTGAAGTCTGTCAACACGCTTGTGAACTTTCCAAACTGTCGGGCCGCCTCGAACGCTTCCTCAGGAGATGAAACTTTGTCAATGGTGTAGGAGTTTTTTATGAAGGGAAAAATCCGGAAGACGCTTCCATCTCTTGCCGTTGTGAGCGTTTTTCCGTTGGCGTTTTTGATTGGGCCAACAAACAGGTATCCGGGGAATTTTGAGAGATAGCCGCCAAGTAATTCCAAATTTTCTGCAATCCATTCCGGGTGCTGAAAAACACCGGTGTTGATCCGCTGAACGATAAACGCTTTATCACCGCATGAAATTTTCCAGGTTGAGTTGATCAGGCCACTGGACAACAGTTGTGAACTGCTGTTGCGGGCGGGCATGTCATATGCAGTGAGTACTTCGTCAAGCTCCATGACTACATTAGCTCTTTTTCTTGTAAATGATGGTGTCGCTGGCCAACGTAGGCAGCGAAATTCCTCCCGTGTCAACCTTAACCGCGGGAATATCCAGCTGAATTTTCGTCACCTGTTCCTTCGTGACCTTACTCTCAAAGACGAAAAGCTGCTCTAAGGCAGGGAACCGGTTCCGTGTGACTCCTTCACCGCTAACCTCAGTAAAAACTACGTTGAGGTATTTGAGCCCGGGAAATTCTTTTACAGATCGGAAGCTTTCATCTTTCACGTTTGTGTGATCGAGGAATAGCCAGGTTAACTTATCAAAATCAGAAAGAAAAGCAAGGTCAGGTTCCTGAAAGGTGCAATAGCTGAAACGCAGCGAAACAATGTGGTCTCTCAGCGGTTTTAAGGCTTCGAGTGCTTTTGAAGACAAATTGCGAGTGTTCGTGAAGTTCACATGAATGTAGTTTGTATTCTGACCTACTGACAACACAATGGCTCCCTGGTCTTTCAGGCGTTGCAACGCGCTCTCATCTGGCTCGCTGGCGTTTTCCTTCGGCAGCCAGGTTTTATCCTGGATACTTTCAGCGAGCAGAGTAACAAATTGAATGGCTTTGTCAGCCTGCCGGAGGTCCTTAATTCTTTTATCGAAATAGGCGCCCTCGTTAATCCACAGGCGAATGAGGTCAAGTTCAGCCGATGAGGGCTGGGGTTTTTCGTTGGGCGGCATGTGGTCTTCATGCTCAAGGGGCAACATCATGCGTGTGAACAGCGAACTCGAATCTGCGTGCCCCGGATGAATCACACCGCCATCTTTTCCGCCATGTAAAATTAATTGGGGCTTATCGAGCCGAAGGTCACCTTTTTGTTTTGCCGAGCTGTGGCACGAATAACACTTCGATTCTAAAATTGGCTGAATGACATCCTGGTAAAGGATTGCCTCGTCAGGCTTTGAGATCAGCTGAATTTTTGTGATCGGATCAACTGTATTTTCGGAACTGGTAAAAGGCAACGCAGTGATGAATTCTTCACCGTGCGTGAGTGATCCGCCCCAGTGGCCTGTTAGCGTCAGTACCAGCACCAGCGGAAGGAAAAGGTAAAACCGTACGGGCTTTCTTCTCTTTCGTTCCATGTCGAGGATGCTTCGGTTTACCCGAAGGTAAAGTAATAGAAAAGCAAAAAGCGTTGTGACAATGCCCGCATATTGATGGTAGCTGAGCGTTTTTTGCGCGTAGCCACCCTCGAGTGAGAGACAGTAGCCCGTGATGGCCGAGAATAATGCAGAGAGCGCGCCAAAAAGCAACGCAGGCTGCACCGCCATTCGGAGCCTCCGGTATTTTCGAGAAAGCGAAAGCGCATCAAACAAAAACGCAAGGAGGATGGAACCAATTGGAAGGTGAACAAGCAACGGATGGAACCTTCCGATAAAATTCGCGAGTTGTTCCATTCCTACTGGTAGCGTGCCCTGAGGGTTTTCATCATGTATGTATTGATATCCCACTGGTTGGCCAGTGGTTGCCGGGTATATGGCATCGCGGGCATGTAATCCACGGGACCGAACTCTGTGAGAATGGTCATCCGTTGACCGTCTTTCTTCTTGCGGGCAACAATACGATCCCACCACCCGATGTGCTTGTCGAGTGCTTCTTTCCACTCGGGAGCACGCGGGTCATTCACCTGCGGGCCTTCCTGGTGTCCCACGCGAGCATGAATGTGTTCAGCGCGGCTGATCGCGAGGTCAACGGTTTCCTGCTGATCGTCAAGCAAGGACTCGTGGACGTTACACCAGTGCGAGATATCCAGCGTGAGCCTAAGGGAGGGCAGTTGTTCCATAAATTGTTTCGATACGGGTGCGGAATATAAAATTCTCGAGCGATGCGTCTCATGATAGATCGGGACTCCGCTTTCCTTGTTTACCGCGGTAGTCAGATCAATGAACTTCTTGTTTTGTTCGAAGGAGTAGTAGTCGCGGCCGGAGTGGCAGTTTATGTAAACGGGTTGGAGTTTGGCTGCGGCCCGGAGGCTCTCCTCAAATTGCCGGAAGTGCTTGTCGAAATCTTTTTCCCATCCGCCCACGAGAAATCCGAATTTCAGACCGTGTTCTTTAAACGTGGCTACCAGTGATTCGCGCTGTGAGGTTTCGCCAGGGCACCAGACCTCTGCACCATCATAGCCTTCTTTTTTTATCAATGAACAGAAGTCTTTCCACGTTCCGTTATACCCCCAGTTAGTTGCAAAGATCAGCAGTTCAAAACCGGGAGCTGCCTTGACAGAGGAAATTGGTTCGGCCATAGTTTTGCTTGGATTAATTAGCATACTGGTACCCGCAAGGGCGGTTGAGCTTAGGAATTTTCTCCGGGTAAGTTCCATGAGTTCTGGGTTGAGGTTTTTGAAACGTCAGGTTATGGATGCTAAGCTACAATTTCCCGGATAACTTTGCCGGAAACATCGGTTAATCGGAAAGGCCTTCCCTGGAATTGATACGTGAGCTGTTCGTGATTCAAGCCCAATTGATTCAGGAGCGTGGCCTGCACATCATGAACGGAAACTTTTCCCTGGATGGGGTAGTAGCCAATCTCATCTGTCTCGCCATACGAAACACCTTTTTTGATCCCACCACCGGCCATCCACATCGTAAACGCCTCGACATGGTGATCGCGACCGAGATAAGGATTCGTTACGTTCTCACGATTTTCCTGCATTGGTGTGCGTCCGAACTCCCCGCCCCAGACAACCAGCGTTTCTTCTAACAATCCGCGTTGCCTGAGGTCAAGGATCAATGCCGTCATAGCGCGGTCAATCTCAAGGCATTTGTTCCTGAATCCAATGTCGATCGCAAGGTTTTCATCTGTGCCATGGCTGTCCCAGCCCCAGTCGAAGAGCTGCACAAACCGAACTCCCTGCTCCACTAGTTTCCTTGCCAGCAGGCAATTGTTAGCAAATGATGCTTTGCCCGGGGTGGTGCCGTACAGCTGATGGATGTAATCGGGTTCTTTGTTGATGTTCATCACTTCCGGAACAGAGATTTGCATGCGGAATGCCATCTCATACTGAGCAATGCGTGTAAGCGTCTCCGGGTCGTTGAATTCGCTGTGATGAAGCTTGTTCACTTCGTTAATCGCCTGAATCGATTTTGATTTCAGGTCGCGATTGACACCATGCGGATCACTCAGGAAGAGTACGGGGTCACCTTCGGACCGACATTGAACGCCTTGGTAGATCGAAGGAAGAAAGCCACTGCCCCAAACGCTTTTACCGGCATCGGGGGTCTTGCCCCCGGAAGTCAGCACGACAAACCCTGGGAGATTGTTGTTTTCTGTGCCTAGGCCATACGTTACCCACGATCCAATCGAAGGTCTGCCGAGCCTTGGTGATCCGGTTTGCACAAAAAGCTGCGCGGGTGCATGGTTGAACTGGTCTGTGTAAACGCCTTTCAAAAACGAAACTTCGTCAGCAATTGTGGCGAAATGTGGAAGATGATCTGACACCCATGAACCCGCATCGCCTCGTTGTACGAAGTTTGCCTGCGGTCCAAGCATCCTGGGAGTTCCACGGATAAAGGCAAATCGTTTTCCTTCCAGCAGCGAGGGCGGGCAAAATGCGTTGTGCAGTTTTTTGAGCTCTGGCTTGAAATCAAACAGCTCGAGCTGTGATGGCGCTCCCGCCATGTGCAGAAAGATCACCGACTTCGCTTTGCCGGGAAAGTGTGGTGCGCGTGGCGACATCGGGTCGACAATCAGCGAAGTGGCCGACAGCGGACCTGATTTACCACAGCCACCAAGCAGTGACGCCAGGGCCACGGAGCCTATGCCTGCAGCGCTTTCGAGCAGGAAATGTCTTCGCGAGATGTTTTTCAATTCGTCTGCGTTCATCTTCACTCTTTCATAATTACTTCATCGAGGTTAAGCATGGCATTTGCGACCATGATCATCGCGGCATCGTGTGGCAGGGCTGATGTGTCCTTCGTCAGCTCAAGAACCGCGACCGGATTTTTCTCATACGTTGCCAATGCTTCGTCATAAAATTTCTTCAGCACATCCAGCTTTTCATCGCTGATGTCGCGGAAGAGGATCTGCGAGTACCCTGCCCGGATTTGTTCTTCTGGTGTTTTGGCAGATGCTTGTATTTTTTTGGCTAGGTTGACAGACGCCTCGAAAAACACAGAATCGTTTAATGTTACGAGCGCCTGCAGCGGTGTATTGGTTCGCACGCGCCTGCTCAGGCATACTTCTCGGCTCGAGCCGTCAAACATCATCATGGAAGGGTATGGGCTTGTGCGTTTATGAAAGGTGTAAATCCCCCTTCGGTATTGATCTTCGCCATGACTTTTTTTCCAGTACGCACCACTCCACACGGAATTCCAGATGCCTGCAGGTTGATACGGCATCACCCCCGGCCCATACATTTTTTTACTCAGCAGTCCGCTCACGCACAAGGCCTGATCACGAATTTGTTCGGCCGAGAGCCTGACGCGTGGTGCGCGTCCGAGATAACGGTTAAATGGATCCTTCTCCAGTTGCTCTGGCGTAATGTGGGAGTCCTGACGATAGGTGGATGACATCACAATCGTTTTTACCAGCCTCTTCATCGACCAGTTATAGTCGTTCATCATTTCCAACGAGAGCCAGTCGAGCAGTTCGGGGTGGGATGGGGCCTCGCCCTGTGATCCAAAGTCTTCAAGTGTAGTCACTATTCCATTACCGAAAATCTGTTCCCACACACGGTTGACAATTGTTCGGGCCGTGAGGGGGTTCGCTGGACTGGTAAGCCATTTTGCAAAGCCCAGCCGATTCATAGGAGCACGTTCCGGAAAGTCATTTAATATGTCCGGAACGCCAGGCGTGACTTCCTGGCCTTTTACCAACCAGTTTCCCCGCACAAAGAGCTGGGTCTTGCGCCTCTGCTCCGCGTTGCTCTCGATCATGATGGGCGTGTTTTCCACGTCAGCGTTCACCAGTTCGAGGAACGTAATGTCAAAGCCATTCGGAAGCCCTTCGCGGAATGCAAACCACTCGATGCTGCACACAGGGTTGTTGGTTCCGCGGAGCAATGGGTTGTCCATCAGGAAATAAAGAGAGTGTTTCCCCTTGGTCGGCTTTAGCGGAATAAAGATAGCGTCTGAGCCCTTGGTCGTGTTCAGGTTAATTTTCGAAATGACTTCCCCGTTCAGTTGGTCGAGCCTGATTTCAAGTTGACCGCCTTTCGACCATGCTGAATAATTGATGAGAAGGTACTTTTTATTTTCGAGATTTATGTTCTTCAGCCGCGCACTGCCTCCTGCCCGAACGCCCAGCATCTTTGTGTCGATAAGTTCGGCATTCACAAACTGGTCGAAATCGTGCGGGTGATACTTGGGTTCGAGTGTACGCAGGAATGCGTTTACCTCCACACCCTTTTCAACAGAGACGTTCTCCTCAATCCACTGGCGAACCGCGGCAAGTTTTGTTTGGTCTTCTTCTTTGTAGATGCGCAGGTTGGGATGTTCACCGAGCACGTCTTCGTCACGCGTGTTGTTGAAGAATGCAAGAGATTTGTAGTAATCCTCATGAACGAATGGATCGTAGGGGTGGCTGTGGCACTGGATACATGCAAAGGTCGTGCTCTGCCACACTTCCCAGGTGGTGTTCACGCGATCAAGCAACGCAGCAACCCTGAACTCTTCATCTTCGGTTCCACCCTCATCGTTGTTCATGGTATTGCGATGAAACCCGGTTGCAATGAGCTGATCATCTGTGGGGTTCGGAAGGAGGTCGCCCGCGAGCTGTTCAATGGTGAACTGATCGTAAGGCATGTCGTTGTTGAAGGCTTTGATCACCCAGTCGCGGTAACGCCAGATGGTGCGCTCAACATCACGCTCATATCCCTTTGTATCCGAGTAACGCGCCAGGTCCAGCCACCACGAGGCCCACTTCTCCCCGTAGCGAGGTGATGCAAGAAGTTTGTCAACTAGTTTCTCGTAAGCATTGTCGCTTTTATCGCTGAGAAATTGCTCGGCTTCTTCGGGTGTGGGCGGAATGCCGATAAGGTCTAAATACACCCGTCTCACAAGCATGTTTTTGTCAGCAAGCGGTGAGGGCCGTAGATCCGCCCTCTCCAGGCCAGCAAGAATAAACTGATCAATTTCGTTTGACGCCCAATTTTCTTCTCCACCAACGAAGCCTGAAAGCAGCCTGGTCTCAGCAGGGATCTCGCTTGGTTTGGGAGGCTGATAGGCCCAGTGGTCGCCCCAGTTGGCGCCTTCTTCAATCCAGCGTGTAAGAATTTCAATTTCTGCGTTTGTGAGCGGCTCTTCCTTCAGGGGCATGCGATATTCAGGATCATCAGAATTGATCCTGCGAATCATCTCGCTCAGTTCAGGATGGCCGGGAACAATGGAAGGCTTGCCCGACTCGGTTGTATCAATCGCCTCATGCCGGAAGAGAACACTGAATCCTCCGTTTTTCTTTACTCCGCCATGACAAGAGATGCATCGCTTGTTTAGAATAGGCTTCACGTCTGCGCTGAAGTCTACCTTTTGCTCGGTGCAGGCGACAACGACAGCATTTGCAAGCGCTAATAGTAACAGAATGCGGTGACTGGCTTTCATTCAAATGCAATAAAAAATCACTACCGATAAAGTTAGTCTTATTATTATCACATTTCAACACGCGATATTTGAGCGGATTCATGAAGGGATGGGTTGCAGGATTGACAATTAAAGTACAAAGTTGAAAAAAGGACAAATTAAAACGTACACCGTAAGGAAGGTAACTCCATCACATTCAGGGAGAACGAAACTGGTGCCGTGGAATGAAGCAGTGGCACTGGCTGACTTCAATTTTCCCTGGGAAGACAGTTCCGCACCCGTGCTTGAGTTCAAAGCGGTTCACGACACAGAATGGCTTTATTGTTTTTTCAACGTCATCGATAAGGATGTCAGCGTGTATTCCTCTACAAATCAAAAAAACGAGGTGCTGTATGGCGATCGGGTTGAAATCTTTCTTTCACCCGACCGGTTGCTGTCAACGTATTACGCACTCGAAATTGACTACCTCGCTCGTGTTTATGATTATAAGGCTTCGTTTTACAGGGTCTTTGATGCAAAGTGGTCGTGGCCGCAAGGGCATATAGATGTGCGTGCGAGCAAAACCGATGAGGGCTACCAGGTGTTTCTCAACCTAAGTCTCGACTCCCTGAGCCGCCTTGGCCTTTTGAAAGGCAATGAAATGATCACAGGCATTTTTAGGGGCAAGTGTGCTGCAGCCGGCCCGGCAATGGATGCGATGCGCTGGATCAGCTGGCTCTCGCCCGACTCGGAGACACCGGACTTTCATATTCCGAGCGCATTCGGAGTATTCCGGCTTGACTGAGACGCATTGCACTATCGATTCGGTGTATTCCGCGTTTCGCGTTCGTTAACAATACGTAGACGGTTTGCTTGGACTGATCGGAGGGACTTTGCAATTAAACTTTTTTACTGAATCCATTTTTTTGACAAGCGAATTACTGAATTTAGAGCGCTGGTACTTCTTGCGAAAAGAATGACACGAAAAGACAAAGTAATTATCGCGAGCGTAATTTTCTTTTTTGCTCTTGCACTGACAATAGCAGGCTTCAAAACCCGCGGCTGTAGCAGGGAGCGGAATTCCGCCAAGGCAATGCGTGACCACCTGAAGAACCCAAATTCAATACGAACCATTAAGATTTACAAATTGAACCCGAATCTCGCTTTCAATCTTGTAAGGGATACCTTTGAAATTGCCGACCAACAGGAACTTGAACGCATCCGGCAGATGCTGACGGAAGTGCAGCGTGGCACTTGGAAACGACCCCTGGCAGCGTGGAACGCTACAATGAAGCTTTTTCTGACGAATGGCACCACGTTCGAAGTCGAAGTAAGCAAAATCTATAATGACAGATGGCCAGGCACAACACACGTTTATTTCGAGGCTGTCGGCTGCGCGAGCGAAACCGGGCCCAATTATTCGAAGACCTTGGGAAAGCACCTTGAAGAATTAACCGGATTTAATGGCGTGACGTATTGACAAATCAGAGTACCTACGGGGAGATGAAACCAAATTAATTGGCTATGAACGAAATTCAATTGAAACTTGAGAGCAATGGGAGAGGTGCTTTCGTCATTGAAGAGGGAGGCGAAAGAATTGCTGAAATGG
>DASWTP010000230.1:0-15020 GCA_036402075.1 Chryseosolibacter sp.
CGTCTTAAGGGAATAGTCGCCCACCGACACGATTTTAAAACCGTGTGGTTTGTTGAACGGAATCATTCTTGCCAGGGACCAGTTCAGCAATGCAAGGTAAAACGAAGATGTTTTTGCTTTCTGGTAAACAACATTTGGGTCAAGCATGGGTGCAAGGTTTATCGAAATGAAAGATAGTTCATTTGGTGCAAAACCGCGATTTATAGAATAGGTTTAGCGAAGGAAATTATAGTATACTTGTACAAACCATTCGCCATGAAAAAAATTGTTGTACTCGGTGCCGGACTAGTCGGAAAAGCAATTGCAATCGACCTCTCCAAAACGTTTGATGTTACATCTGTCGACATTAGCCAGGAAGCGCTGGGCGAACTTCAACAACTGGGAATAAAAACCGTAAAACAAGACCTCTCCGATTTGCCTTCACTTAAAAACTTAGTTTCCGGTTTTGACCTGGTGGTAGGTGCTGTGCCTGGTTTTATGGGATTGCAAAACGCGAGAACAGTGATCGAAGCAAAGAAGAACATGGTTGACATTTCCTTCTTCCCTGAAGATCCGTTTCAACTCGATGAGCTTGCCAAAAAAAACAACGTGACGATCGTGACCGACTGCGGTGTTGCGCCCGGCATGGGCAACATCATCCTCGGATACCACAACAGGCGAATGAAAATTCAAAATTACGAGTGTCTTGTCGGGGGCTTGCCCGTGGTTCGTGAGTGGCCGTATGAATACAAAGCAGTTTTCTCCCCGATCGATGTGATCGAAGAATACATTCGCCCTGCGCGCTACGTTCAGAACAGCGCAGTTGTTGTGAAGGAGGCGCTTAGCGATCCAGAGCTCATCCACTTCGATGGTGTGGGCACACTCGAGTCCTGGAACTCCGATGGACTTCGGTCGCTAATCAGAACAATGCCGAACATTCCAAATATGATCGAGAAGACGCTGCGTTATCCCGGGTGTATTGAATACCTGAGGGTACTGCGCGAAACCGGCTTTTTTTCTTACGAGGAAATTGACGTGAAAGGAAACAAGATCCGCCCGATCGACCTCACCGCAAAACTGCTCTTTCCTAAATGGAAGCTTAAGCCCGGTGAGGAAGAATTCACCGTGATGCGAATCGTGATCAGCGGTGAAGAGGACGGGAAGGAGAAGCGTTATCAATACAACCTGCTTGACCGAACAGATCGGAAAACCAACACGCTCTCGATGGCACGTACCACCGGATACACCTGTACCGCAGCAGTCAACCTCGTGCTTGACGGAAAATTCACCCGCAAAGGAATCTGTCCGCCCGAATTCTTAGGCGAAGAGGAATCGCATTTCAGATTTATTGTTGACTATTTGAAGGAACGTGGAGTAACGTACGCTGTCAGGTAGCTCGCTACAGTTTCTTTGTGGCCACCGGTGTCCGGTTTGCAGCGTCTGTTGTCTAAGCCAGAAAAGCGTTTATTCACCGGCAACCGGGTGACTGACCGACCGTGCCGGATCAATTTAGGCCTGCACAGTTGTATTCAGCTTGCTCTTCCTGTATCCATATGCAAAATAAATCACCAGGCCGATAACGAGCCAGGTGACAAACGCGCCCCAGTTCCACACGCCTAATTCAGTCATGAGGTAAAGGTTGGTTAGAATGCCCAGGATCGGCAGCAAGGACAGGTTGTATCGGAAGCTTAACACCGCAAGCACGATCCATGTTAACCAGAATACGTACAGCAATGGTTTTTCTGCCATCATCGATCCGAAATCAGTGTTGAATGCAAACACTACGGCAATAATCAACCCGAGGGCTACCAGGTATTTTCCGTTTACGTAGGGCACGCGGAACTTCGCCTGGCTGCTCAAGCCGCGTTTATCCATGTACAGAACCCCAGCGCAAACAACAATAAAAGCGAAGAACGTTCCAACGCTGGTGAGGTCAACGAAGAATTGCATGTCCATCAACATGGAAGGCACCGCTACAACAATTCCCGTGATGATCGTGGCAAATGAGGGCGTCTTAAACTTAGGATGGATCTTCGAAAATTTTGGCCACAACAACCCATCGCGGCTCATCGTCATCCAAATACGCGGCTGACCAAGCTGATACACAAGCAGGGCACTTGTAATTGCTACCACGGCCGAGACAGAAATGATCCCGGCCATGAAATCAAAGCCGACCTTCTGGAATACATAGGCCAACGGATCATCAACCATCAGCTCCTTATAGTTCACCATCCCGGTGAGTACAAGGGCAATCAGAACGTAAAGGATCGTACATATCGCCAGGCACCATAGCATGGCTCGAGGCAGGTCTCGCTGCGGGTTCTTACATTCCTCTGCTGTTGTCGAAATTGAGTCGAAGCCGATGAACGCAAAGAATACAGCCGCCACACTACTCAGAACTCCTGACACTCCATTGGGGGCAAAAGGGCTCCAGTTGTCCGGCTTAACATAAAATGCACCCGCGCCAATGACCAGGAGGATCACCCCAAGCTTAAGCGCAACGAGAATGTTGCTGGCATTTCTTGATTCTTTAATTCCGATGTAGACAAGGGCCGTGATAAGTACGGTGACAAGTCCCGCAGGGAGGTCGAGGATCAACTTGAGGCCGCCAATTGACGGAGCAGCTGCGGCTACCTCTTCGCTGGCTGAACCTGGATCGACCGTAAGCCATCCGGGCAGATACAACCCGAACCCGGCTAGCATTGAAGTAAAGTACTCAGACCATGAAATCGCCACTACCATGTTAGAAACGGCATATTCCAGGATCAGCGCCCAGCCGATAATCCAGGCAAACACCTCCCCGAAAGAAACATAGGCATAAGTATAAGCGCTGCCGGAGACTGGCACCGTGGATGCAAACTGTGCGTAGCTTAACGCGGTAAAAATGCAGGCAATGGCGGTGAATACAAACAATAGCGCGACCGCAGGGCCCCCGTTGAAGCTGGCGCGGCCGATTGTACTAAAGATGCCGGCACCAATAATAGCAGCGATCCCAAGGGAGGTCAAGTCCCTTACACCCAGCACTTTCTTCAAATTCCCATGGATTCCGTCTCCGTCTCCCGCCTGAACATCTTTTAGGATGGTTTGAACTGATTTTTTACGGAAAAGAGAATTTGACATGACTTAGGGTTTAAGGAGCGGCCAAAATACTAAAAAATAAGACAGTTCTAAGCCTCCGGGATTAGCCGGTCAGCAGCAAACTTTTGCCTATTTCGTAATGTTCAGGGATATACAATGATTTTTTAATAACTTGAGCTTTCAACGCTGACCATTTTTTAATCTTATGGGGAATTTTTTAATGGAACCGACATCCCAACATAACGTTATTCAGCCTGAAGGTGAAGAAGTGCGCATTACGATCTCTGCCGAAGAGATTAACACGCTGCCGTTAAAAACCTTCGAAGGAAAAACCGTTGTCGTGAGCGATGTAACACAAGTTGGCAAAGCCATCAAAGAAATTGAAAAATACGATGTGGTGGGGTTCGACACCGAGACCCGGCCCAGCTTTAAACGCGGGCAGGTTTACCAGGTCGCGCTGCTTCAGCTGGCTGTTCCAAAGAAAGCCTACCTTATTCGCCTGAACCATACGGGTGTTACAGACGAGATCAAGCAATTATTCGAGAACCCAAAAATCATAAAGGCCGGAGTTGGCATTCGAGACGACCTGAAGGCGCTGCAGAAACTGAAACCTTTCGAGCCCGAAGGATTTTTTGACTTGTCAACACTTGCGAAAAAAGCTGGCCTCCAGGTAGAAAGCGTGAAAAAACTCACAGCCCTTCTCTTGGGGTTCCGCATTTCCAAGAGTGCCCAGACCTCCAATTGGGAAGCACCCACATTCACTCAAAAGCAAATCGAATACGCAGCCACTGACGCCTGGGTGTGCCTGGAACTGTATGAGAAGCTGAGGCAGAAGTGAAAATGTGCTCAGGTGTTCATGTGTTCAGGTGCTCATGTTAAGTGCTCTTTAAGGACTTATCGGCTCCGATAAGCTCCGATATTTTAAAGATCTTGATCAAAACAGAACATCGTCCGGTCCGAAACATGCGCACATGAGGACCCGCGCACATGAACACATTTCACTTCATGTGTTCGGGTGCTCATGCTGAGTGCTCCTTAAGGACTTATCGGCTCCAATAAGCTCCGATATTTTATGATCTTGATCAAAACAGAACATCGTTCGGTCCGAAACATGCGCACATGAGGACCCGCGCACATGAACACATTTCACTTCACCCACCGCTGAAAAAATTCCCAGGTCCGTAGCATCTGATCTATTCGCTGCCGATTGTCTCCGCTACGCGTGATTTCGTGCGTTGCCCCGGGGTGCACAACATATTCAACTGGTCTGCCTAATACTTTCAGACTGCGGTACATCATTTCGCTTTGTACAAAACCAGTTCGCCTGTCGTTGGCACCGTGGAAGATAATATAGGGCGTTGTTATGTTTTGCACATAGTTGATTGGCGATTCGCGAACCAAAATGTTTCTTACCTCCGGTTCCCACGGATAACCACCAAAGTAGCTCGGGACAAGGCGCCAAGCGTTTCCTTCACCGAAAAATGTCAGCAGATCATAAACCCCTCGCTGCGAGCAGGCCGCTTTGAATCGTTTGTCATGGCTGATGATCCATGCGGTGAGATATCCGGCATATGAGCCACCGGTGATCATCAGTTTGTCGGCATCGGCCCAGCCTTCGGCCAACGTTTTGTCAAGGGCGGTGAGCACATCACTGGCAGGCCCAGCTCCCCAGTCTTTCCTATTGCTCGTCATAAACTGCAAACCGTAACCTCCAGAGCCGCGCGGATTGCTATAAACCACACCGTAGCCTTTGCTGCAGAAATATTGAAATTCGTGCCACATGGAAAGCTCTCCTGGCCCCCACATGGCTGTGGGGCCACCATGGATTTCAAGGAGCAAGGGATATTTTTTTCCAGCTTCGAAATTAGATGGCTTCATCATCCAGTACTCGATGGTAAGGCCCTTATCGTTGACAAACGTCTTCTTTTCAGGGAAGCTCAATTTTTTCGTTTGAACCCAGGCATTGAAATCACTCACTTGCTTGTGCGACTTCATGGTGAGGTCAGCGATATAGAGCTCGGAGGGATTGGCCACTCGGATCTTGGAAAACACAACTTTATTCCCGCTTACGGCAAAGCTTGAAATGCCCTCATCAAAGCCGGAAAGCTGATCGATCTTTTTTGTCGCAAGGGTTAACCGGTAGAGCGGAGTTCCACCGTTGCTTGGCGAAGTGAAATACAGCGTTTTCTCGTCAGCGGCCCATTCAATATTTCCAATGTTACGGTCGAAGGGAATCGTAACAGCCTCACCTGATGTGCCGTTCATCGGCATAATAGCAAGCTTGGGTATAGATAGGAAATTTGTTGTGTCGTGCAGAAAGGCAATCCATTTTCCCGATGGTGACACGGATGCGTTGGAATACCTTCTTCCCTTTTGCCCCAATAGCATCCTTTCGCGTTTGGTATTTAGGTCCATAATGGAAATCTGGCTCTCCAGCGATCTGTCAGGCGCCTCGAGTGAATCGACATCACCGGAAATGATAATCTCTTTTCCACCAGGCAGGAAGTCAGCGCTGTTATACCGGTTGAACACTTTCGTGGTAAGCAAAACGGGACTGCTGCCGGCAGATGCATCGGTAAGAAAGAAATGGGTGAGATTCATTTCGTCCGAAATGTTCATTTCATTTTGGAAATTGAGCTTGTTCAGTACAATGGCTTTCTTGTCCATGACATTTTTGGCGAGGTAAGCATTTACTGCTGCCAGATCACCATTCGGGTCGGGTTTGGCTTTATTGGCCTTCAATTGTTCATTGCCGTTGTAGCCAGGCTTCTCGGTTGGCCATGCGGGTATAGCTCTAGCACTATTAATTAGGGAATCTTTCAGAAGATCATTCAGGGGAATGCTTGATGAGAACAAGATCTTCTTTCCATCAGCAGACCATCGCGGGTTAGAGGCCCCGTATTTATATTTTGTGATCTGCTGGGGCTCTCCTCCCTTTAGCGACAGCAAAAAAATCTGTGACTTGCCGTCTACCGTGCGAACAAATGCAAGCTTTGATCCGTCCGGGCTCCACGATGGCTGTGACGCCCCTTCTTTTGCAGTCGTCAGTTGTTGTGGCGTTTCATTGCCGCTCGTTGAGATCGAGTAAAGTTGTGTGTTGTATTTGTAATCAGATTTGTTGGCCTCATCCGGAACGATAGACGTGACCGTGAACACCGCGCGGGAGCCATCGGGCGAGATGGAGACATTTGAAACCGTTTTGATTTGAAGGAGGTCAGTGACCAGGATCGGATCTTTGCCGTTCTGCGCCAACAGCGATCCACAAGAGAGAAACAGGGCTAGTACCCACAGGGTAAAACGTTTTTTCATGGTTCAGGTTAATAAAAGTGAAGTAACTAAATACCTGCATTTCACCCCAATAAAAATTCAATTATTCCGTGACTGGCGATTTCGCAACAATTGTCGCATAGTGTCCAACCTATTCCCGGGTTTTACGTTTCAACAGGTTTTAACACCTTTGATCATGGCAAACGAACCCGTAAAAATTCTTGAGAAGAAAACGCTATCGGAAAATTGGTACAAGCTGTATAAATACACGTACGAAACGACTGACAGGAAAGGGAACAAAAAAACAGAAAGCCGGGAAGCTTATGATCGCGGAAACGGAGCGGTGATCCTGTTATACAACAAACAACTGGGAACCGTAATACTTACGAGACAATTCCGCCTGCCCACATATGTCAACGGGAACACCACCGGCATGATGATCGAAGCCTGTGCGGGTCTTCTTGATAAAGACAATCCAGAAGATTGTATCCGAAAAGAAACAGAAGAAGAAACCGGCTACAGGATCACACACGTTCAAAAGATCTATGAAGCTTACATGTCGCCTGGCTCCGTTACTGAGATTCTCTATTTTTTTATTGCCGAGTATTCAAAGGACCAGAAGGTGAATGAAGGTGGTGGCGTTGAAGGCGAAGAAAACATCACTGTGCTTGAACTTCCATTCACCGAAGCCTGGAAAATGATTGCGACAGGAGAAATCAAAGACGCGAAGACGATCATGCTTCTTCAATATGCGAAATTGAATTCACTTGTCTAGTGACATAAATATTGACAAGTCTGGCAAACGAGATGACCTCACCTGAGAGCCCCCTTCGAAGAAGACGAAGCCGTGAAGGAATAACTTCCCACGCGCTTTCCATCTCTTAAAATGCTTTCAACAGGTTAAACCTATTTCTTCTTCTCCAGGATCAATGTGACCTTATTGAAATCCGCAGACGCGTTAATGACGTTTCGATACGATTCGTATCGGTCAACAGGCGCGTAGATCTCTTTATAAAACTCTTCGATTGAAACAATCAGCGAATTGCCTTCCTGGACGAAGCTTGAAATAAACGCGAACAACGTTTTATCACCGTCTTTGTACGTTACATTCATCGTTAGATCACCTGCATTTCGAACCACGTAACCTTCTGGCACATTGATCCGGATGGTTCGGTCATAGCGTCTGTTGAAGTCGTTTTCGATGATCGTGGTTCTGGTGTCATCGCGATACATCTCAATCTGTGGGCCAATTACGAGGCCGGCCTTAAAAAGAATACGCGGTCCAGCTTTTTCAATGAAATGTGTGGTCTCGTAGTCAACGTCCATTGTAAATTCGTCCGTCATCCCCTCTGTTGAAACGCTGGCTTTCCACTTTTTGATTTTATGATCTGGCGCGGTGTCCTTCAACATATCTTCGATCATTCCAACGCGTTGTTCCTCCGACATGAGCGGGTAGTAGGGAGTTATATAAGAGGCAGGATACCCACCGAATTTCCGTGTCACCTTCATGGTATTACGCTCGAGGCCTTCAGCAAAATCAACGGTGATCGCCAGGTTGTCGAAGCTTATAGCATCAGGCAGTGCAGGTATTTCCTGGACCGTTCCCAGTGCTGAGGTAACACCACCCACCGTCAATGGTTCAATGAATAGTCCCTTTTGTGCAGTGAAGTGCGATGGAATAAGCGGATAGATGTATTCCGCTGAATAGGGGGATAAAAAATTCTTGGTCTTCGGGAAGTAGATCAAATATTCATCGAGGTACGCCCATGTGTCAAATTTGTCATCGAACTTTGCATATTCGCGATTACAAGTGAGTACGAGGTTTACATCTATACCAAGGCGACTAAAGATCTGATAAAATAATTTTGTCATACCCTCTCCCGTAGCGACCTTCACCTTAATGATCCGATCAAGCTGCGAAAGACTCTTGTCCCGGGTTTCTTCGTTGACCTGAATGGAAGTTTTCACGCGCCTCTCAATATTCCGTATGCGCTTCGCCAGAGGATCGCTGGCGTTGTCATTAAGGCTGGCGATGAATTGCTGCAAAGGCTTCTCATCCGACTTTTCCGTTTTTGAAATCAGTTCGAAAAAACTCTTCGCAGCCTGTTCCCACGTGTACAATCGGGCTGATGACCGTGCTGTATTATACGCCAGTTTGAACTCCACTCGCTTTCGGGCGGCCTCGAAGTAAGACACAGGTTCTTCTTCGAGCGCGGCAATGCCCTGCGCGGAAACCGAATATACATTGACCTCTCCTTCCTGCGTTGCACTGACGGCCGGGAAATCTCCATACGACCTGAAATCGAATTTAAGGTGAGCAGGGCTGCGTAGAATAAATGTCGATTCCTTTATCGGAATATCAGCCTGCACCGCTACGTTACCAAACAGACTATAGTTCATTTTTTTTACAATGTAATATTCTATCTCGCTTCCGGACTCAATACCTTCCAGCGCAAATATTTTAAAAGCATTTCCGCTCTCCTCCTCCTTTATCTCCTTCAAATTGCTTTTATCGAATAAGATCACCTTGCCTGTTTTCGTGATCGTTCTTGCGCGTAAGTCAAGTAATTCAATCACGTCATTCATGGGAATCCGGATGCGGTTGTGCTTTTGAATTGCCTCGGAGTTGTTCACATAGATAATCCGGTGCAGAACGTGGTCCATTACGAGTTGGTCGCCCTCAAAACGATAGGTGTACTCCACGTTTTGCCTTAACAACAATTCACTCTTCAGTGCTTCTTCCGCGGTGAGCGCGATACGTTTTCGTTCGTTCTCCCAACCATTGGGTGTGGTCGCAGCAACGCCATGGCTGCATACGGAAAGAACTAACAGGGTAAAGAATATTCTCATGACTTGCGTTTAAGGATTATAGCTTCTTTGTAATTGGTGCTCACGTTCCTGATGTCGTCATTCCAGGATTGGAAATCTGCAGGAGTGATCAGGATACTGTCGAGGTAGAACTGTTTTTTAAGAATAATCTTTCCGTTCACGCCCCGATCGTAGAGAAGTTTACATCCGATGAATTTACCGGAATAGGAATAATCTTCAGGCACATATTCAAGTTCAAAACCCTCGGGAATTGTCAGAACAATAACTTCTTCTTTTAGGTACGTATAATCGATCTCCAGCGGTGTCTTTCGAGTTTCAGGATTGATGAAATAGTTGAAATAGTCTTTGCTAAGATTCAGGTTCAAATAAATTTCGTTACCTGATTTCTGGAAGTAGTCGCTGATGCGGAAATCATAGAAGACTTCCACGGGCTTATCCTGATTATGAAGTTCTGAAAGTTTGAACTGGTCGAGAAAGAATTTATTGCTTCCTTTTCCAATCAGTGTGGCAACGAATCGCTTGATATCGTTGGTGCCGGCCCGGTCGAGTTCAGCACTGCTAAAAGTTTTGGGGAACCCGGTGAGGCTGGTTTTGCCTTTGCCTACAATTTCATTGTTAACAAGGTGAAGCGACATCGAGTCCCTCATTACATTTTCCTCTTTCTTGAGAATGGGTATTTGACGCACTTCAAATGTACTAGCATCTTTCGAAATAAAGGCCTCCTTACCTTGGATCATCGAGGAAGGAAAACCGAAAGGCGTATAATCGCTTGTTGCATCCAAAAAATAGTACTGACCGGTTGGAGCAATGTACGTTGCAATCATGTGATTGTCCACAATGGGCGAACAGAATTCCGAATACTTGTAAGGAAGGTCACGTGACCCAATCCAGGTGTGATAGGATTTGATCCCGGCCAGCTCAAGCATAGCCACGATCAGGTTAGCCATATCTTTGCAGTCGCCATACCGTTTGTCAAAAGTATAGGATGCCTCATGCGGAACGAAACCGCGCATGCCTTCTTCAAAGGCAATGTATTCAACCTTATCCTGGGCCCAATAAAAAATTTTCTTTACAAGGTCGAGTTCAGATGTGCTTTCTTGCTTTAGCTGCGCGACTGTGGTCTGCAGGTCGGGTGATGGGTTCTTGTTGAGATGATTAACAAAACTACGATACCAATTATGCAATGCTGTCAGATCGCTGAGCACTTCATGTCGTTTTGAAATTCCCTGGTAGGATTTAATGAAATACACAAGCTGCGGAGTATAGTAACTCAAGTCAGGCGAGCCAGCCTCTACCTTCATGTCGCTCAGGTTGCGTCCTTTCCATTCATAAAAAACGAATTTCCCTTTTTGTGTTTTTGAAAACTGGATGATGTTCTTGTCATCATTCAAAAGTTTAAAAAAAAGCTCCACATCGGCTGGTGCTTTAATGATGAATGAGCTGCTTACACTCGGTACAAATCCCTCGAAAAAATGCACCGGTAAAATTCGGCTGTCCTTATACGAAACCTCGTAATGAAGTTGAGTTCTGTTATTTGCTGCAACCGCAGGAAAATCGAACGCATAGAAGTAAGAGTCATCGTAAAATACAGAGCCACCTGCATTGCTGTTCTTTTTGTAGTCGGTAACTTTCTCTACCCTGTATTTATTTTTTTCACGAATGAGCGTTTTGGCTTCTATCTTGGATATCTGCGAAAAATGTGAACCGTACACTTTCTTGTTACCGTAAAACTCACTATGATCCTTCAGGTGCAGAATTTCTTCGTCCACCGTATTGACAATTCGCAGGGAATCACCGTCTACAAGAATTTCGAGGAATGAATTATTCTGCAGGTACACAGCGTTTTCGTCAGGGTACCTCAATTTTATTTCTGCCAGATCATCCTGAGCCAAAGCCGAAAAGGCAACGAAAAAAAGAGTTAGAGTAAGTATTGTCCTTATCATAGTTACTCAATATAACCGTTCCAGAAGGTAAATTCCTTACTCGGTCTTCCCGCTGTGTAGAGTACCTGTTTGCCGTGCAGGGCTCCATGAAGATAATGCTCCGACTTCCGTATGGAACCATCCGGATTGAAGTATTCAACTTTGCCTTCAAGGTTGTCGTTTTCATATGCACCGCGCTCGGAGATTTTTCCATTCGGATGATAAATCGTGTATTCCTTCACGCGCTCGCCTTTCTTGTATTCTTCAATTTCGTAAATCGCACCATTGCTGTAATAGAGTTTAAAATGTCCATCGCGTTCACCTTTTTTATATTCTTGCTCGAGAAGCGTTGTCCCCGCAGGATTCTTTATTACAATCTTTGCATCACCTGTGAAGGTAGTCCATTCTGTAGCGCCCGATCCGACTGTTCGATAGGCAACCAGGTCATCATCAACAAACAGCTTCTCGAGGAGCAGGACACCCTCGGGTGAGTAGTATTTGCTGACGCCCTGGCGATTTCCATTTTCAAAAGTTGACATTGAGCTGATGTTACCATTTTCAAAGTAGTAATTCCAGATACTGTCTTGCTTATCGTCTTTATAACGTCCCTCGTAGTACAAGCTGCCATTGTCAAAAAAGCGCCTCCAGATTCCCGATCGATTACCGGCCTCATATTGGCCGACAACATCTTTGGCCCCATTAACATGGTTGTATTCGTATGCGCCATCTCGCTTACCACTTACAAATGAATATCGAATGTAGGTTTTACCATCAGGAGTTTGCGCCAGGAACTCGTTCGACAAGGCTCCGCACGCAATTTCATTCTTCATACGGATCTTCTTGTTTGCAAATATCGTATTGGCCGTGAATCCGAATTTTGTTGGAGTTGTTATCGTCCGATCTTTTCCATCGGGTCCGAACAGGTGAATGCCGGTTATGTTCTCACGCTCGTAATCATAGCGGTTCACTATTTTACCATCTACACCATAGAGTGTTCCAGAGCCCGTGAGATCGTCTCGTAAGAAATAGTAATCGCTTTCAATTCTTCCATCGCTGTAATACGTCAACCAGCGTTGCTCCCGATTTCCATTTTGATACCATCCTTCCTGAACAATTGATCCGCTTCGATAGTATTCAACATAGTACCCATGTAGTTCATCAGCAACATAAGCGCAAACAATTTTTTTCTCGCCTGTCGGAAAGTAAGTCACGGCAGGTCCATTCAGCTTTCCACCGCTGTATACGTATTCGGATGCAACGTTCCCATATCGGTCATAGTACTTCCATGCCCCTTCAGCTTCGCCCTTTTTGTATGCTCCTTCTCCGGATAACTGTCCAGTGTTGTAGAAATGCTTTACAGCAAAATCGCCATTATTGCTCCCGAACTTACCAGTTGGTTTACCTGACTTATCATAGTAGATGCATTGCGTCAGCAATCCGTTCTTAAAAGTAAATGCGTACCAGAGGCTGCCATCGTAGTAGAAAGAATTTTCACCGTTTCGTTCTCCTTTCGGATTAAAATTCCGTTTTTCAGTTACCTGGCCCTTCTCGTTAAAGTATGACCATTCACCTTGAGGAATACCTTTCTCTGAATAGCTACCTGTTCTGGATATTTTCCCATTGTCATGATAGTAGGTCCACTTTCCGACAGCTTCGCCATTTGCGTATTCACCTTCGGCTGACAATTTGCCATTTGCATAATATCGCTTATGGCTGCCGTGAAGCTTCCCTTTGTCGTAGTTCCACTCGCCCTCGGCTTTGCCATTCTGAAAATATGAACGATAAGGGCCTTGCAAGAGGTCGTTTTCATGCGAGTACGTATTCATGATCTTTCCTGAGGTGTAGTAGCTCTCACCTTTCCCGGATCTTTGACCATCTTTATAGTCGAGCTTTTCGCGCACCGCACCACACTCATAGTACAGCGTGACTTCCCCATCAATCTTATCATTCCTAAGGATGAATTCTTCCTTTGGTGACTTTCCGCCAAAAAAAACAGTAGCATTTCCCGTTTCGTAATTTTCTTGACTCTTTAATTGCCCATCTGTGTGATAATACCGCCACACACCAATTTTTTTCCCCTGCTTGTCATAAGATCCTTCCGCCTTCTTTTGTTGGTTCGGATGGAGATATACCCATGGACCTTGTCGCAACTCTCCATCCTCGACTCCTAGCGCCTCCACGACATTATTCGAATACCATGCAGGTATTGGCTGATGAAATCCGAAAGCCGGAGCAATTTGCTGTTGTCTATGTTTCACTAATTGTTGATTGACGATGCCAAAAAACCGTTTCAGCTCTTTCTCATTCTTCGTGCGCCACTTTTGCGCGGATTCGATTGACGATGAGGTTAATATATGATAGATAAATGGTTCTACCGTTTGCGATTGCTGAATGGCGACAAATGAAGGCAAATAGAACTTAAGCCAGCGATCATCCGTGTCAGTTGGTAACGTGCCAATTTGATCGAAAAGCAATTCAAACTGCCTTACGACTGCTGCAGTGATCGGGATAGCCGATTTAAAATCCTTTTCCATTGCAATTTTGGCCTTAATAATCCGGTCCAGTTTGTCGGCCGAATTAGTCCCGAAAGGTGTAACGGTAGCTTCATCTGTCACCTCATTGTCAAGTAAATTGTCAAGCAAGACAAGTGTATTATTGTCGGTGGTATTCACGCTCAGGTAGATTCCAAGAGATAACATAGCATGAACTTTCCTTCCCTGCACTATCGCGATTCGTCCTAGATTTGAATGACTGGCCGCGTGAAACGGATTTATTGAAAGCACTTTAAAATAGCATTCGACCGCTTTTTCATATTCCTTGTTAGCCTGGTAATTCGATGCAAGGAAAAACATGAACGTTGTGCTGGTGGGATACTCCGCAATGGCTTTGTTCAGCAGAGATATTGCTTTTTCGCGCTCACCTTTCTTATCCGTAGCCAATGCTTCAACCTTAAGGAAAACCTGTCTATATGGCGAAGGTTTAGCAAGGCCGGTTTTAGCAACTTGCAATGCGCTGTCAAACTGCTCATTGGCATAATATGCTTCCGCCAGCTCGGACAGCATAAAAACATAGTTTGTGTCTGCCTTGTGAATGGTCTGCAATGCCTTAATGGCAGCGGAGTAATCTCCAGAATCATAGGCAACGTTGGCGTCTTGGATTACCTGGCCGGAATTTATCAACGGAAGTTTCTGGCTGTACAACGATATTGTTAAGCAAAAACATGCAGTGATCACGAGTAGTAGGCGCATCGAGGTGTTTTTTCGGGCAAAATACTGAAACGCGAAGAACCACCGGCTGGGGAGTAAGAATTTTTATCCATTTACCCTTTTTGCCCACCGGGTTCTAACCCACCGACTCCCACCGGTCATTCACCTACGCTCCTCCCTCACCAGCCTATCTCCCATAGTCCAGCCGCAGCCGTGGCCGTACATTCACATAAAAATCAACGGAAACTATGGAACCTTACAATCAAAATACACAGCAGAAGCCGGCACCTCTATCCGAGCCTAACCGTTCAGGTCGGGTCATGGGCGGAGCATTTATCGTAATCCTTGGTGTCATCTTTCTTTTAAGACAGGCGGGCGTTGAAATTCCATACCTCAAGTTTTCATGGGAAACGATTTTGATCGCAGTGGGCTTGTACCTGGGCTTCAGACATTCTTTCAAAGGATTCGGATGGCTCATTCCAATCATCATCGGATTTGTATTCCTGACAAAAGACTATTATCCTGAATTGCAGATTCACCGGTATATCTGGCCGGTGGCAATCATCGCGGTAGGTTTGTTTATGATCCTAAAAAAAAACCGGACTGGTAAAGAACAAAGCTGGAGAAGCTGGGATGGCAACCTGAACGAAACCACAGGTGACGACTACCTCGACTCAACGGTAATCTTCGGTGGTGTAAAGAAAAATATCATCTCGAAGAACTTCAGAGGAGGCGAAGC
>DASWTP010000231.1:0-13501 GCA_036402075.1 Chryseosolibacter sp.
AAAATCTTTCATTTCGTCTCGTTGAATGATCGGCTCGCGGTCTTTGTAAGCCACACCAAATTCATCATATGTTGGCAGCAGCGCGCAGACAGGCTTAACTGTAATGTTATCAGGCGGAAAAAACCAATATGTTTTGCCATCGCAATTTTCCGAGCTAAGTCTGTCGCTGATGGAATGGATAGCAGCAGTTGTTTCAGTCTTGGTCAAGCCCGACCACCAGGCAAGGTCTTCTACGAGTACAGGGCCATGGCTTCGTATGTAGATTTCTGCGAGGCGTGCCATCGCCTCGTCTTTTGACAATTCCTTTTCGCGGGCTGGGAGCCATTCGTCAAGCAGTACAAAAGTTTGTTGTTTGCCTTTCCGTTCGCCAAAGCAGAGTAGGCCCTCTTGTGCTGCGTAGCCAAGCATCAGTAATCCACGCGTGCCCTTGGCGGAGAGCTTACCTTTTTCCAGCACGTCATACATTTCGTCACGAACGAGCGCGTGTCCGCCACCCAGCGCTTTTTCCCAAAGTTTGAGAGCCTTGGTGAATTGTTTTGTATCCAGGCCTTCCCTTCGAAAGACGCTGGCACCCTTTGATTGAACACGCGGGGCAAGATATTTCAACATCCAGCGAATATCTTTTGGTGAAACGAAATGCAGCGTTCCGCGCATTGGCCATGTTCGAACCATGGTCTTGTCAGCAATACCTTTTTCGACAACAGCCTCGGAAGCTTTTGGGAGACGCATACCGATGCTCCACAGCGCTCCGAGGTAATCTTGTGCCTGCACCGCACCCATCCACTCAACCACCTCACCGGGAGTCTTAAATTGCTGACGACTGAGTTGTTGATTTTGCAATCTGATCCGAAGCAATTGAGGAATTGTCATAGTTTATTGGGGCATCATCGAAAAATAGTTGAAATCCGTCATTGGTGCATCTGTAAAACCGAGATTTCTACCAATCGTAATAATTTGTCCGCGATGATACGATGTGTGATTGACCACATGCTGAAGAAATTCATAACGCGGCCGGCTTCCTTTTACCCAGGGTGTGTCGAGGCTTACCTCCTCCAACAGCTGCTCATCGGAAAGTTGGTCAATGTATATCGACAAATCTTCAGAGAGCTGGGTAACGAAAACGAACAATTCCTGAAGTGAAAGAGCTTCCAGGTCGGAAGACGAAAAGGTAAGTGGCCTCTGCCGTAACACGTCAAGCCAAAAACGTTCGGTGTTTGACATATGGATGAGCGTTTCGCGGATGGAAGGGAAACTAGATGGTACAACATGGTACAATGCATCTGGTTCTTTGGCAGAAAGCCAGGCTATAAGTTTGTTGCAGGCCCATACGTTGTAAGATGCATTTTTGCGAACAAGGGTTCCGAGAACGGATTGGAATTTTGTTGTTGTCTGTACCATAGTTTTGCGTTTAATTATGATACTAAGATCAACTACCCATGTGACAGCCCTATGTCAGCACGGAATGCTATCACAAAAAAAACTATTTTTTTATTTGAACCAGGCAGAAACGCTCAAAACCTGTTCTTTGCTGTGGCTGACATATTTCTCCACGCGCAGGCTTTCCGGCACCTTGTGGTCCACAAACCAGTCAGTTTTGTAGATCATCAGCAATAGATACAAGGCTGGCACCGCAGAAAAGATGAACAGGAACTTCGGGACCGACTTGGTGGTCGATTTATTCATCACCAGGAGGATATAAGAGGCGACAAGCAGAATAAAGATTGAGATGAGAATATATACCGGGTGGATGCTGGCAAGCTCTGATTTAAAGTTCTTTGCGCCATCGATCCCGCCTTCAATGAAGATCTGAGTGTCAATCCCGCCTTCGTAAATCAACTGGCCAACGAGTCCGTCATCTTTTTCGAGTGCCTTAAAATCGATGACCAGCGAGTTGTCAAGCGTGTCCCGGATAATGTTGATGCCGGATACTTCGCGCGAGTTTTTGATTACTTTGAAGTAAAGAATTTCGGCACCGGTATCAACTTTGATTTTTATGGGTGCATACACGTTTTCGCGCTTGATGGTTTCCTGACCCTGGTTGAAGAAATAGCAGTAAGCCGAAACTACATCCGCATTTATCGCCACAGCGGTGTCTTTCGTGGCCTTCAGTAATTTCAGGGGAGCATCGTCTGCATTTTCCTTATCAATGATCATAGTGCGGATAGGATCGACATAGAATGTGGGTTCACGCTGTTTTTCGCCCACATAAATGAAGTAATATCCGAATACAATGGTTATTGCAATTGAGATTACCGAGCTAATAATCATATCCCAGGCACGCTGTGACATAGAGTAGGTATGGGGTTAGAACGCTAAAGTTACGCAAATTATTCTTGGCTATTTTACCGGCAGCCGACTAATTCCCCGGCTCAGCAGCCAGGTGCTGCGGCTTAAAGATGGGCATTGTAAAACGATGTAGTCCAACGTGGTTCGCTCCCCATCTACGCCCTGAAAACGCACTATTCAATGCACGTTACAGCAATGGATTGTACTGATTGAAGAATGGAACAGTTTTTCTGTAACCGCATCCGTAACTTTTTTGAGTGTGGAAAATCAAAATGATAAAGACATTGTGATTCCTGTGATTCAGGAGCAGGTGTCGGTTGAGAAAGAAGTGGTAACAACCGCTAGCCTATGCGTAAGTAAGACAGTAGAAGAAGTCAGACAACCTTTGTCGGCTTTGCTTATGTCGGAATCATATGACGTGCAGCGCGTTTCGAAGCAGGAAATTCTGACCGAGGCCCCGGACAGATACCGCCAGCTGCCCGACAGGATCATTATTCCGGTCGTAGAGGAACAGGTTGTTGTACAAAAACGCCTGGTGCTTGTAGAGGAGATTCACCTTATCAGACGCGAGACGAAAAGAGAATTTCATGATGACATCACACTGAAAAAAGAAATAGTAAAAGTTGAGCGGAAGCCGACAGTGTAAAACAAACAAAGAAAATTTATGGCACAGACAGTAATTGGAATTTTCGACAATCGCAGCAATGCGGAACAAGCAGTAGAACGACTGGTAGCACAAGGGTATGATCGTGAAAGGATCGACCTTTCAATGCGCAGCAGCGAAAGAACGTATGGGTCGACTGACGGTCGCGAAGACGACAGCTTTGGTGAAAAGGTTAGCCGGTTTTTTAACAATTTATTTGACAGTGAGGATGAGTCACAGCGGTATACAACTATTGCTCGTAGCGGCACGGTTGTAACGGTCCACAGCGACTCTTCGGACATGGCAACACGCGCATCGGAAATCATGGACGAATGCGGAGCGGTCGATGTGGACGAGCGAAGCAGCTCGATGGACAGGAGTTTTTCCAGCGATGGCGCAAACGCGTCCGGCAGCGAGTCGGTCTTTGGTGCCAGCGTTTCGCCCGGAACCCCGGTGTCCAGTATGGACTCTCTTTCGGATTCGTCTCTTACCGATTCGAGCGAATCAGAGGTGTCATGGAGGAACGATAGCCGTGATATTGACAACCGGTCAATTCCTGTCATCGAAGAGGGCCTGAGGGTAGGCAAGCGTGAAGTTGAGCGCGGAGGTGTAAGGGTACGAAGCAGAATTATTGAGCGTCCCGTAGAAGAAAGTTTGCGCCTTCGCGAAGAACATGTGATTGTCGATCGCACCCCGGTTAACCGAGAGGCAACTGCATCAGACTTCGATACATTTAAAGAGGGGGAAATTGAAGTTCGGGAGCGTGCGGAGGTCCCTGTCGTTAATAAAGAAGCCCGTGTAGTCGAAGAAGTGAGAGTGAAAAAGGATGTGCGTGAGCGCGAAGAAACTGTACGAGACACGGTGCGAAGCACGGATGTTGAGGTGGATGATCTTCATGGTGATGCCGATGATGGCTCGATCGAATCGAAGACGACCAAGCGGAAGTTTTAAAAGCAAAGGGCGATGGTGTGTGCCATCGCCCCTTTGTTTTTGAGATTCTTGATCATTTACTTAATCTCAAATTGTGCCGTGATCTGAGATTGCAACTTAATCTTCCGGAATCCGATCGCGTCATCAGCCGCGAATCCACTTTGATCCATTTCATTCTGAACCCGCATATTAGCCGTCTTCATTTCCATCATGGGCTGGTAAGGTTCAACTTCCCAGTCGCGAATCATCAGCGGTTTTCCGATTTCAGCACCAATCGATTTCAGCAACGCTTCTGCTTTTGAACGTGCCGCCTGGAGCGCTTTCATTTTCAATTCTACTTTCAGCTTCTCGTAATCGGAGTGATGAAGTCTTGTAATTGACACCTGGCCTACCTTCACAGGCTCGAGTTTTTCTAGAAATTTTTCAAGTTCGGCAGCGCTTGTTAGTTTCAGTTGATACGCTTTTTCACGGAAAGCATCCTTGTCCTTCTTACCGAACTTGTCGAGGCGAGAACCTGCATCCGCAAGTTCCAGGCGTTTTTTGTCGATACCTGCTTCTTTCAGCGCTTTTTGAAAATCAGCGTCAAGTTTCTCGAGCGATACTTTTTGTTTGTTTTCTTCAAATTCTCTAAGACGAATCAGCGTGTATATCTCATTTGGCTCAATTTCCTGCTGAGCCGAGCCGGTTACTTCAATAAAATGTTCCCCTTTAAAGGTCTCGTTCTGCGAAAATGCCATAGCTGGCAACAAGAACACGAGCATCAAAATCCAATTCCGTTTCATACTATTTTTAGAATGTTTACGGACGATAGACACCAAAGAGTGGGCCAATCGTTGGGACGTACCGCATGCTTTTTTTATTGGTCGCCTAATTAGGTGATAATCAGTCATTCGAGGAAGTGACTGCAGCGCTAGAATCCTGATCGATAAGCATCATTACCTCATACTTGCCATTTTTTGCCTTTGGTCGGATAGTGGCGTTGAAATCCAACTCGGGTAATGAGTCGGTCATAAGCGACCATTTAAAGTAAGGTATTGTCTCAGCCATCAGCGTCATCGCCTCCAGCATTGCAAATTCTTCACCAACACATTTGCGAGGGCCGAGACTAAACGGTATAAAGTGATCTTTTTGCCCAGGCGTAAAGCGCTCTGGACTAAACCGGTCGGGGTCAAATTTCTCGGGACTGAGCCAAATTGCGGGGTTGGTGTGCTGCAAGTACGCGGAAAAGTAGAAGGTGGTTCGTTTCTTGAAGGTGTAATCACCTAACATTGCCTCTTTGGCGTTTGAGCGCATAAGCATCCATGCAGGCGGATACAATCGCAATGTTTCATTCACGGTTTGCCTGCACAATGGCAGCTTCCTAAGCTTTTCTGCGGTGATCACTTCTCCCGGTTTAATGACCTCATGGATCTCTGCCTTTAGGCGTTGCACGAGCCCGGGCTGCCTTGCTAGCTCCACAAACATCCACGTCAAAACTGATGCGGTGGTTTCGGTTCCGGCAAGCATAATGGAATTTACCTCGGCAGCGATCTGATCGAAGGTCATTGGCCCACCAAAATATGAAGGAGATTTCAGCAGAAGGTCCACCATGGTAATTTTATCGTCTGATTCACTGTGGTGACTCTGGTCGTTCAGAATTCTGGTAAGCACTTCGTTAAAACCGTTACGGGCTTTTCTGATTGCCAGATTTTCGGGAGTAGGTATGAACGAGGGCAACTTTAATCCCCCACGCAATAGTCGTTTCTGTGTCCATGCCAGCATATCGTCTATACCCCTAGCAACTTTTTCTTTTTCTTCGGGCGCAAAATCCTTCGCAAAAAAAACGTCAAGGGTAATATCCATCGTTGTATTGACAAACGTGGAATAAATATTCGTTGGTGCCGTTGGTCCTTGCGTGCGCCACCAGGAAGCCAGCGCCTTCCCTCGCTTTGAGAAGATGGAAATATAACCTTCAATGGCTTGCTTGTGGAAGGCAGGGTTCAGTGCTTTTCGGTTGTGTCGCCATTCATCACTGTTGCTGAATACAATTCCATTCTTGAACATTTGCCGGCCTTCATTATAATTTATGGTGGTCTTTTCAAACACATCATAGGAATTGAGTAGCTGACGGATCAAGGCCGGATCGTTAATTAAAAAGCTTCGCATTGGACCAACCATGAAGGGCACTAACGGTGCGTTGTCAGTTTCTTTGATGATGGAGCGAAGAAAATTCAGCGGATGCTTTGCAAGTTGTATTGCATCCTTGATCGGTCGTACTTTACGTGTTTTGTGTGGTAGTTTTTGCATGTAGTTATTATTGACAGAACTTTTGTAATGTAAAGTCAATAGTAGAGCGTTCGGAAATAAAAAAATGTTGTCAGGCGTTCAATCGTTGTCTTATCAATCGCAAGCGTCATGCTCTTGGACTTCACATGCTTGCCGTCAAAATCTTGCTTGAAATATTGCCACAAGGCCGCTGTATTGCAGACCTGTAAAAACAATTGGACTGAAATGATACAGGAAAACGATTTCATTTTTGATTGTGGTGAGCGGCCTCGGAAATGAACGGATCAGATAAAAGGAGTTGATGGTAACCCAGCAGTTGAAAATCAAAGCAGTGATGCTGACAATGGCGATCGCAATAAGTGCTTCGCCCAAGGCATCCCATGGATGACGGAATCCAGCGTCATATTTCAGGTAAAAGGTGATGCTAATCACCAACAAAATGAACAGGCCAAATATTGCAAGGCGCTGCATCGGCAGAAAAAGTACCGTAAAAATTAACCCGTTAATTGAGCCTGCAGCCAAAACGAATGCAAAAAAGAGCAAAGCGGCATCTGGATGTTTCATGCTTCGGCTGGAGTTCGGGCAAAGCTATGTTGGCGGATGCAAACAAAATGTGCAGCAAGGGTCGGTTGCTGTTGCTCCAGGGCCAATTTCTCATTCTGTAGATGATTTATTTGGCGAATGACATTTCTCCTGTTCAATGCGGTGGACATTTTGCGCCACGCCCGTTTTTCTCAAAAACTTGTAATTTGAACTGTAACCTTCCCGGATACCCCCGGTAGATAACACGAAAATTGACAAAAATCGAGGTTCTGATGACAGATGAAACGATAATGGAGGCCGTAAAACGCGGAGAGCTTCAGCAGGCGACCTTGCTTTTTGAACGATACAACAAGCGCATTTTCAATTTTCTTGCCCGGATGACCATGGACCGCGAGTTGGCTGAGGACCTAACGCAAAACGTATTCCTCAGGATCATTAAATACAGAAACAGTTATCGTGAGGGGAACAAGTTTCAATCGTGGATCTACCAGGTGGCGCGAAACGTGTTCAGCGACCATTACCAGGCACACAAAAACAGGTTTTCGAATTTCGTTGATGTTGAAAAAATAAGTGATCACATGGCCGACCGGGCAGAATACGATGAGCAGGATGAAAAGGAAAAGATCCTTCAGCGCTCCCTGGCGAAGTTGAATGAAGAGCAGCGCGAGCTTTTGGTGCTGACGCGGTTTCAACAGATGAAATACGAAGAAGTTGCGGCTATTATGGACACAACCGTGGCAAACATTAAAGTGAAAGTCCACCGCGCGATTTTAAAGTTGAGGGAATTGTATTTCGAAATGGAGAAAATATAAAGTCGACCGTTATCAGTCGACAGTCCACAGCGGTGGACGGTGGACTGTTGACAGTGGACGTTAAGAACAAGGTTATGGAAAAGGAAAAATTAGAAGGCATGCTGATCGACTACATTGACAATAAGCTCAATTCAGTAGATCGTCATCACATAGAACAGGAGCTCGTGCGGAATCCTGAAGCGTATAAGCTTTATGAAGAGCTGAAAGAGGTGATGCACGTGATGGACCGCTCCGCACGCCTTGAACCGACTGCCAAACTTAAAACGAGTTTTGAAGCCCTGCTCGAGGAGGAGATTCGCTCGGACAAGAAGAGCCGGACAATTTTCTTCCAACCCACGTGGTTCAAGGTGGCAGCAGCGGTAGCGCTTGTAATGCTTGGTGCTGCCATCGGTTTCTACATCAAACAACAAAACGACATCATCGCAAAGCGTGATCAGGAATTGAAAGAACTTCAACTGCAAACGCAGCAGATGCTCGCTATGATTGGTAATGATCAGTCTGCAAGTCAGCGGATCCAGGGCGTGAATGTGTCGCTGAATTTTGCCAAAGCTGATGATGCAATCGTAGATGCTCTTGTAAAGACAATGAACGAAGATCCGAACTCCAATGTGAGGCTTGCTGCGCTCGAGGCATTGTCGCGCTTTATAAATGAGAAAAAAGTAAGACAGGAAATTGTAAAATCACTGGGTAAGCAAAAAGATCCGATCGTGCAAATTCAGCTCATTCAATTGCTGGTGAAGATTAAAGAAAAAGGCATTGTGGACGATCTTCAGAAAATCGTTGACGATGAAGGCACGATGCATGCAGTAAAAGACGAGGCATACTCGGCAATAATGAAACTTTCATGAAGGAATAGTCTATAAAAGAAGTAAGGAAGTAAAACGCAAAAAACTGACAATGAAAAACAAGAATATATTTTTAGTGGTGGTGGCGATGCTGATGACCGGCTGGGCACACGCGCAGGAATTTAAAGTAGCAAAAAATACAGGACGTCTCGAAATCAACATCGGTAAGGTCCGCGTTGAAGGTCACAACGGAAACGAGATAATTTTTACGTCCGAAAGTGGTAAGCAAGAGAAGGACGAACGGGCACAAGGACTTCGTGCCATTAACAGTCTTGGCCTGGAAGACAACACTGGCCTCGGAATTAATGTTACAGACAAAGGTAATGTGGTAGAGGTGAATCAGCTGAAAAAGACAAGCTCCCCGGATATTAAGATCCTTGTTCCAAAAGGAGTGATTGTTTCCTTTACCCACCAATCGCAATATGGAGGCAAGGCATACTTTAAGAACCTGACGAACGAAATCGAAGTGTCGGCACAATACAACAGCATTGAACTTCAAAACGTAACCGGTCCGTTAACGGTGAAAACGATCTACGGACATGTTGAAGCTGACTTCGATACAAACATCAAAGATCCGGTTTCCATTGTTTCAATCTACGGTTATGTTGATGTTACGCTTCCTCAGGCGACAAAGGCTAACCTCCGGCTCGAGACCAACTATGGCGAAATTTTCGTAGCGCCCGAATTTAAAATTGAAATGGAGACGAAAAACGGGCTGGTGTCGCACAGCGATCGCGTCAATGGAAAGATCAATGGTGGCGGGATCAACATTGGCCTGACATGTAACTACGGAAAAGTTTATCTGCGAAAAAAATAATGGTAAGAAGTTGTAACGGATGAGTTGCTTTCCGGTAACTACTAAAACAAAAATTTAAATGAAACGAATGATATTGATGATGGCGTTTGGACTGATGACCGTAGGCGCCATTAACGCACAGGAATACAAAGTAAGCAAAAGCTCAGGCACATTAGAGGTCAGAGAAGTGAATAACGTGAACATCGAAGGGACCACCGGCAATGAGATCATCTTCTCCGTCCGGGGAAGGGACCGTGATGATGACGACCGCGCGAAGGGTTTGCGGGCATTGAGCGCTTCGGGACTGGAAGACAACACGGGCCTCGGGCTTTCGGTTGTGACTTCTGGCGAGACCGTTGAAGTACAGCAGCTCAAGAAAATGGACGGCCCTGATGTTACCATCAAGGTTCCTAAAGGTGTGAAAGTCTATATCTCACACACTTCTCCCCACGGTAGCGATGTAGAGATTACGAATTTTGAAGGGGATCTTGAGGTTTCAACCGTGCACAACGATGTGAGACTGACGAACACTCCCGGAGCCCTCAATATTAAAACGGTGCACGGTGATATTGAAGCCGCTTTAGTTGCGAATCAGAAAAGCGCACGCCTCGTATCGGTGCATGGCCATGTTGATGTGGGAATGCCGGTAACGATGAAAGCAAACCTGAGGCTTGGTACGAGTTGGGGAGAGATCCTGGTAGATCCTGATTTTAAAATTGAAATCGACAAGACTGGCAGCTTTGTTAAATACAGCGACAAAGTGAGCGGTAAGCTCAACGGTGGAGGAGTTGAAGTTGAACTGGCTTCCACGCACAATAACGTCTATTTGAGAAAGAAATAAATCGAAGGCTCCGGCTGCAAACTTGCCGCTGGAGCTCCTTCTTAAAAACAACAGCCTATGAACGCAAGAAGAATTTATATCATAGCGGCTATCGTATGTCCACTTTTTTCCTTCGGACAAACGCAAATCAACAAAACCATCCCGGTTAAATCAGGTCAGACAATAAATATGAAGTTTGATTATCCGGAACTTGTTAAAGTAAGCACGTGGGACAGAAATGAAATTTCGGTGCAGGGTACAGTGAGCATCAATGCCGGAGAAAATGACGATGCTTTTGTTTTTGAAAATTCGGTGAATGGAAATATCGTTGACATCCGGTCGTCCATCCGTGATTTGAAAAAACTTCCGCAGCGGATTACCATTATGCGCGATGGTCAAAAGATCATGTTTAAAGATAAAGCTGAATTGAAGAAGTATCAGCAGGAACATGGCCAGGGTTACAACACGATGTCGTGGGGAGCGGACATTGATATTGAGCTTGAGATCAAAGTCCCGAAGGGCATGGAGACCCGCGTTGAAGCAACCTACGGAATGGTGGAGATCAGAAATTTTTCCGGCCCATTGACCGTGGAGGCAACCTATGGTGGTGTTGATGCAGCGCTGCCGGAGAAGCAAGTGGGTGAGGTTATCGCTGAAACGAATTACGGAGAGATCTTTACAAACTTCGATTCCAAGTTCGGGGGCGAAGAATTTAAAAACCGCGATTTTCACACCTATGTCTCGGCAAAGCCCGGCAGCGGTCCTAAGTATAGCTTTGAGTCGAAGTACGGAAATGTGTATTTGCGGAAGGCGCAATAAAATTGATTGATGTATGAAGTAGTGAAGGCTTGCGGAAACGCAGGCTTTTTTTGTTTGCCATGGCCGGTGAAGGAGATAAAAGTCCCTTTTAAAGAGAAAAATCACATTTATAATCGGATGGAAAAGTTTTATTCTCACCCGGAAATGAAAAGTAACCTTTACTTTTGATTATGCCTTCCACCGAAAAGAGAGATTACGATGCCGTGGTAGTTGGGTCAGGGCCCAACGGACTGGCTGCTGCTATTGTTCTGCAGCAAGCCGGACTATCGGTGTTGCTGCTGGAAGGAAAGGATACCGTTGGTGGCGGCCTTCGGTCGAAAGAATTGACACTCCCCGGTTTTACACACGACATTTGTTCCGCTATCCATCCTTTGGCAGCAGCGTCTCCGTTGTTCTCGAAGCTTCCACTTTCAGCGCATGGCCTTGAATTCATCTATCCGGAAATTTCGGCTGCGCACCCGTTTGATGACGGAACTGCGGGTGTTCTGAAAGGTGATGTTGATAAAACTGCTGCGCTGCTCGGGGTGGACGCCATGGCCTACAAAGATCTTATTGGTTCTGTTGTGCACGACTGGCCCGCTATTATCAATAATATTCTTGGCCCTTTATCATTTCCCAAAAATCCGCTCGCGCTTTCACGATTTGGATTGAAAGCGCTTCCGAGCGCGCACTTTATTTCAAAACGCTTTAGCTCCGAAAAAGCGAAAGGCCTGTGGGCAGGTATGGCAGCGCATTCCATTATGCCCCTGGATAATTTTGCAACATCAGCGATTGGGCTCGTCCTCATGGCAGCGGGTCATGTGAACGGTTGGCCCGTCCCGAAAGGCGGATCAAGTCAAATTGCAAACGCGCTGGTTTCGTATTTTAAGTCGATAGGGGGAGAGGTACAGACGGGGATTTACGTGGCGCGGCTCGATCAACTTCCGTCAGCGCATGCTGTGTTATTTGATGTCACACCAAAACAACTGTTTGCCATTGCCGGACATAAGTTTTCTAATGTTTATCGCGCGCAGCTTAAGCGCTATCGATACGGAATGGGTGTCTTTAAGATGGATTTTGCACTGAGCGGCCCGGTTCCGTGGAAAGCAACAGACGTGAGAAAAGCAGGTACAGTTCATTTGGGAAGCACTTTTGAAGAGATTGCAACTTCGGAAAGACAAACATGGTCTGGAAAGCATCCTGAAAGACCTTACGTGCTTGTGGCGCAGCAAAGCATTGTAGATTCTTTACGAGCACCTCAGGGAAAGCATACGCTTTGGGCATACTGTCATGTGCCCAATGGGTCGGAGGTCGATATGAGCGCGGCCATCGAAAATCAGGTTGAGCGCTATGCGCCTGGATTTAAAGATCTGATCCTTGCGAAGCATTCGTTCAATGCTCGTGAGATGAACGACTACAATCCAAATTACATCGGTGGTGATATAAACGGTGGTGCGATTACGCCTTCCCAATTATTTACCCGCCCTGCGTTGCGCTTGTCACCTTACCGGACTTCGGCAAAAGGAATTTATATTTGTTCTTCGTCAACGCCACCCGGTGGAGGCGTTCATGGAATGTGTGGCTATCATGCCGCGACCCGGGCATTGAAAGATATTTTTGGACTTCAACCACAATTAAAATTGTAAAAGCATATGAGCACAAACACCACGCTAGCAACCCCGATCAAAACCAAATTGAATCTCTCGGAAGATTGGGTGGTGGTTCTGTTAGGATTCGCCATTATCATTTTGTTTTTGAGCGGTGTAATTTTTCCAGCGCCTGCGTACTCATGGAAAAACTCAGACGAACTGTTTTCAAAAATTCTTTCGGGCGAAAACCTGTTTCGTATGCTGCTGCAGTTTGTCACCGTCTTCGTGTTTGCTGTTTTAGGCGGACTTCTCACGAACAAACCGATCAAAAGCATCGCCACCGTTTTTCCACTGCTGTATATCGTAAGCATACTTGCGTTGATTCTCGCGGGCAATAGCGATATCAAAGCATTAAACCTTGAGGCGGTAATTTTCTCCCTTGCCATTGGACTTTTCATCGGAAACGTTTTTACACTACCGGAATGGCTTCGCGCTGTACTTTCGGCAGAACTTTTTGTGAAGATCGGACTGGTGTTACTCGGCACGGGCGTAATTTTTGGTGACATTCTGAAAGCCGGATCGCTTGGGCTTGTTCAGGCGCTGGCGGTGGTGCTCAGTGTCTGGTACTTCGCTTTTTGGGTTTGTAAAAAACTGAAACTTGATGAAGAGCTCAGCATGATGATCTCAAGTGCAGTCTCCATCTGTGGAGTTTCTGCTGCCATTGCGACAGCGGGTGCGATCAAAGGAGATCCAAAGAAGTTGTCGTATGTGATTTCGCTGGTGTTGGTAACCGCAATTCCAATGATGGTATTTATGCCTTATATCGCAAAGGCGATGCAACTCCCCGAGGAAGTCACGGGTGCATGGCTGGGCGGGACGATTGACACTACGGGTGCGGTAGTCGCAGCGGGAACACTGGTTGGTGAAACAGCGCTGAAGTACAGCACCATCGTAAAATTTTCTCAGAACGTCCTGTTGGGTCTTGCCGCCTTTGCCATCAGTGTTTATTGGACCTACGCTCAAAAAGCCCCAGCCGGAAGTGAAAATGTAAAGCCATCAGCAAGCTTGCTGTGGGATCGTTTTCCAAAATTTGTACTTGGCTTTATTGCAGCCTCGTTGTTGTTCTCTTTTATTCTTGACCCAGCATTAATTGCTCCGGCAAAAGATGGCCTGA
>DASWTP010000232.1:0-7297 GCA_036402075.1 Chryseosolibacter sp.
CGTGATGAAAGATCAATGCCGCCCGTGATGTTGAAGTTGTTCGTGTTAAGTTGCGTATTCGGTACAATTCCTTTCTGGTAGGAATACGTTGTCGAGAAACGAAGGTCGTAGTTACTTCCACCTGCCGTAACAGCGAGGTTATTGGTCGTGAGGATACCCGGCTGCAGGAAGCGCTCAAGATTGTCGACACCTCTTGCCACCCATGGCGTAGGCCGGATGTTGCCGCTAAATGTTGCACCTGAAGGAAAGGTGGTAATGAAAGGGTCTGATCCATCCGGATTGTCACTAACGAACTCACCATCATATTGTGGGATGAGTTGGCCTTCGAATCGAGGTCCCCAGATGTCGTAGTCAGAGTCGTAAAGCCCTCCTCCTTTACCATCGGCAAACGCGTAACGGCCATGATCGCCTGGTCCATATTCATTCTGAACTTTCGGAATAGTCAGGAAGCCGTTCTCAAGCGTATTGGAGGAGTTGAACTCAACAGAAACTCCGTTGCCGCCACGTTTCGTTGTGATCTGTATAGCTCCATATTGTCCACGTGACCCGTACAACGCAGAGGCTGTTGGACCTTTCAGTACTGTAATTGTTTCGATATCGTCTGGGCTGATGTTCCAAGTGTCGGATTGGATAGGCACACCGTCTACTACGAAGAGCGGTTCCTTGCCGCGCAGCAACAAATTTGGTTTTGCGAGAAGCTCTCCACTACCCGCTACGGTCAGACCCGCCACCTTGCCGATGAGGTTATTCACAGGATTGGGATCACGTGCCTTTATCAGGTCAGCTCCCTTCACATCTTGCACCGCGTAACCGAGTTGTGATTTATCTTTTTCGATACCGAGTGCAGTTACTACAACTTCGGTAAGTTGTTTTGCATCGGTTTGCAATGTTACATCGACTGTTGTTCTGCCAGTCAATGGAACTTCCTGCGTGAGGTAACCGACAAACGAAATCACCAATGTCGTGTTCACGTCTGGAACGCTTAATGTAAAATTCCCCTCAGCATCTGAGATTGTGCCTGAAGTTGTGCCTTTAACAAGGATGTTCGCGCCTGGGATCGGTGAATTGTCTTCTCCTGATAAGATTTTTCCAGAGACGGACGTTTGCGCGTATACTTGCTGCGATGCTGCAAACGCAACAAGCATAAGCAAGAAAAGCCGAAATGGTTTTAGCTTCTCGTGCATTCTTCTTTGTAGAGTTTTTAACATAGATATAGGGTTGGTTTCGACAATAATTTTCCGATCAGGTAATTTTCGTTATGAGATGATTTCGAGTTCCTAAAAAGAATTGATCAGCGTAGTGGCTGAATTGCGCATCAAAGATGAGGAACACCTTTGATGTAATGTTTAGACAAAAATTATCGATGCATTAATATTCCTATTGGAAGATGAAAGTGAGGTGAAGGCAAGATGACGCTGTAATCGAGTTCTGTGGATCAATAGCAATCTTCGACTAACGATGCTTTAACAATAGAATAACAACGTTCAACATGTAATTTCAAAACCGCAAGAATTGCCCTATACCTTACAGGGAAGCAACGACTTCTTCAGCCAAACCAAAACTCAGCGTCATGCCTGCCCCGCCAAGACCGTTTACGATGGTGACGCCAGGCTGAGGCTTCACCACCATGTGAGTTCCTGATTTTAATTTTGGGTAAACACCATTCCATCGCTCGGTAATCCGGATACCATTCGTATTCATAAAGGTGTCGAGGTATTGTAGCACAGCATCATCAACGTTTGCAAAGTCAAAAGGATCAGGAGTACTGCTGTAATGGTGGGAGTCTCCGAGAATCAGTTCACCGTATTGATTCTGTGATACCAGCACGTGAATACCATTCTCATGGAGGAAAGGATTCTCAGCATCGAAACGATCGCTCAGCGCCTTCAATGACTTGCAGTTTTCAAATGCCTTATAATGACGCAATGTCAAGCCTGCACACAATGACGGGCCCAGCATAAATTTCTTTGGCATGACACCCTTCATCATTTGAAGTTTACACTTGATCAGTCCTTGTCTCTCATATTCGAACGGATACAAGGATTGAAAATCTGCGCCACTGCAAATAATTACATGCTTCACCGTCCAGGATTCGCGTGTTGTGTGAATGTGTGGCAATGTCACTTCCTTTACCGCATGACCGAACCGTGTGATCAGCCCAAATTTTTCCGTCAGCCAGATTGGAATTTGTTTGATTGCCTCGCGGGAATACACAGTCGCCTCAGTTGTGCTGAGCATTCCTCCTTTGAGGTTCTCACCACGCACATGCGGAGATAAGCTGATCACTTCATCGGGTGTGAGCATGCTGAACTGATACCGCTCCATTTTATATAGCTCCGCGAATTCCTGGAGCACATCCCACTCATCTTTATTATAGGCGAGATGCAGTGATCCGTTCTCCCTTAGCCAAACACGCGCACCCGCTGCCACATCATTCCATATCTCTCTGGTGCGAAGGGCGCGATCGAGATCCGGGCCTGGCACCTGACCGATGGGCCACAACAAACCAAAGTTTCGAATGGAGGCGCCAACAGCATGAGTGTCGCGTTCAAAGAGGACAACACGATATCCTTTTTTTAGCGCTGCGTACGCGTGCGCCAGTCCCGCGATACCTGAACCAACAATAGCAATGTCTGCTGAACGATCCATATTAATCTTACTTTATGTGAATGTGAGTTTCGGAATTTTATTTCCATTGCAGCAGCAAGTTTTGTTTATGAATTTGTTAAGGTTTGATTTTACTGTTTTTCGTGAAGAAAATATAGAGACTTTCGGAAGTGATCTAAACATCGCTGATGAAAATGCTGGCTTCACATGTTCGGTGGAATGAAGCGCGCGAGTCGTGGCTGAGACGCAGCCTTCGTCAGGCGCATCCTGTTCTCTTTACGCTTTATACCGCGGTGAGCGCATTCTCTTTATATACCTGCGTGTATGCTTTCCGTAAATCATTTGCCGCAGCCACCTTTGATGACTTGCTCTTCCTCGGTATATCCTTCAAGGTTTGGCTCGTCAGTGCGCAGGTAGTCGGGTATGCGCTTTCAAAATTCATCGGAATCAAGATCATTTCGGAAATACAGCCTTCAGCAAGAAAGAACGCAATCCTGCTGATAGCAGTCATTGCCGGATTGTCGTGGTTTGGATTTGCCATCACTCCCGTTCCCGTCAACATCCTGTTCCTCTTTATTAATGGGCTTACGCTGGGCCTCGTGTGGGGACTGGTCTTCGGATATCTTGAGGGAAGAACAGTCACCGAAGTGCTGGGTGCTGCATTGTCGGTGAGTTTCATTTTCTCCTCTGGACTATGCAGATCGGTCGGTGCCTTCGTCATCAACCAGTGGAATGTAAGTGAAACATGGATGCCGTGGATCGTGTCGTGTTTATTCTTTGCACCGCTCGTATTCTTTCTGATCCTTCTCGACAGTATTCCACCACCAAACGCGCGTGACGTGGAATCGCGAACCCAACGGAAGCCTATGCTTAAAGCGGATCGGAAAAGATTCATCGCCACATTTCTTCCTGGCATTGTTCTGTTTGTACTCGCCTATATGCTGCTGACTACATTCCGGGACTTCCGTGATAATTTCTCAGCAGAGATATGGAAAGAACTGGGAGCAGACAACAACGCAGCGATCTATACGCAAACCGAAATCCCTATAGCGATCATAGTCTTATTCGCCATGGCGATGTTGATGCTAATCAAAAACAATAAACTGGCGCTCATGATCAATCACGTTGTTATCCTCGCGGGCATGCTCCTGATCGGGATATCGACCTTTGCCTTCGAGCGCGGCTTTATCGATTCGGTTATGTGGATGGTGTTGATCGGGCTTGGCTTGTACCTGGGATACGTTCCGTTCAACAGTATTTTTTTCGATCGGATGCTGGCGGCATTCAAGTTTGTAGGGACCGTTGGATTCATCATGTACATAGCAGACGCCTTCGGGTACCTCGGAAGTGTATCGGTCCTGTTTGTAAAGGAGTTCGTCAGCGTGAAGGTTAGCTGGCTTCAATTCTTTACGAAAAGCGGATATGTTGTGTCGGTAATTGGCGCGCTACTTACCATCGGATCGATGACCTATTTCTCCAACAAGGGCGGTCAAAACGCAGAATCGCGTACAGCATAAGATTGAAGCGCCTTCTCATACAGCGCGATAATTGGGATGATGTCTTTGCGAATGTGCGGATCGAGTTTCTGATCTTTCACCTGTTGAGCGAACGAAGGCATGTCCAACGTAAGCCTGCTGAATATTTTTCCGTTGAATTCACGAAACGACACAAGTTCACTTTCAAACCATACGAAGTACGCGTAGCTGTTGGCATGATCTGCAGGGTCTGCATCCGCAAATAAAATCTTACGCACGACAAGCAAATCCCCGTAGCGCACAGTTTCATAAAGTCCATAATGACTTCTCGATTTTTCATAGGGTAACGAAACAAATTTGTGATTGATCTTTTCCACCGAATCGAAATAGTAGAACCCAGTGAGCTTGTGCGCTGGATAAACCGATACGCCATCAGCATCGCGGTAAAGAATAAGATCGTATGCAGCATGAATGGCGATTTCTCCGCGCAACACAGATTTATCTTTCAGCACCACTGAACCCTGGTACCATGCAAGCTCTTCAGCACTTGCGGAAATGGATAAAACGAGAATGAGGGATGTGAGAATAATCTTCATGTCACACAGGGATAACATGAAGATAACGAGAAATTAACGTGCCGTCAAGACTTTGGTATTAAATGTAGCAGCTCGCGGATGTGGTCGATCGTATAGTCGGGTTCCTCGAGCAGCAACGCTTCTTTTGTAAAGGCACCGGTTGTCACGCCTACTACCATTCCACAATTGGAAGCGCGGCCTTCCTGGATGTCTGACGCAGTGTCTCCAACCTTGATGACATAATTCCCATACCGCACTCCCTTCGTTGCCATCAATTTCAAAATCATATCTGGATGCGGTCTTCCACGCGGAACCTCATCGCTCGTTACGCTGCCATCGATTAGTCCATCGCGCTCCCAGCGAAGCCTGCCAAGAAGTGCATTGGTGATTGGTCGATCAAATCCCGTGTTAACACAAACCTTGATTCCCATTTTCTTAAGTGCCTCAAACGTTTCAGAAACACCGTCTTTCTCGGACACTGATGGGTCGGTTTCGTAGAAGTGCACCATTTCTTCCACGAAATGTTTGTGGATCGAATCAACTATGTCGCGCGTTACAGGCGTAATGTGATTTCCCGATTCCATGAGTAGCTGGTGGATGGCAACAGGTTTTGGAATCCCCATTACTTCATTTGCTTGTTGAATCGAAATGTGTACATCGTGTTTGCGCATGGCACGCTGAAGCACGCGATGCACATCGTAGTTATCCTTGACAGTTGTGCCCGCGAGATCGAAAACCGCTAGTTGGTATTCCATTGATATTTTTCTACTAAGCTACACCTCAACAGTCCTTTCCTTGCGTTGTTGAGATGAAGGTTAATTGAAGTTATTTCAAAAAACTTAATCGAAGCTTAAATGCGATTCATCTCAAAAAACAAGGATTGAAATTTAGTTTCGCTCAAAGAAGTCACAGCCATGGAGGAAACAATTGAAGAGATATTCAGCCTGTACGCGAAGTTTGGCGCTGCCGATTATATTGGAGAACCGGTTTCGCAAATCGAACATATGTCGCAGTCGGCAGAACTGGCGATGCGCGAAGGTTACGATGATGAAGTAGTGCTAGCCGCTTTTTTTCATGACATCGGTCACATCTGCGTGTTGAACGCAGACCATCAATCCATGAATGGCTATGGCGTGCATCGACATGAAAAGATTGGTGCAGACTATTTGCGTGCTAAAGGATTTGGGGAGAAGGTGGCGATGCTGGTGGAAAATCACGTACAAGCTAAACGTTATCTGACCTATCGGTATCCCGCCTATTTTTCTGCGTTAAGCGAAGCCAGCAAGATGACGCTTGAGTTTCAGGGTGGACGAATGTCGCAGGAGGAAGCCGATCGTTTTGAAAGACATCCCTTCTTTGAAGAAAGTATCTTAATGCGAAAATGGGATGAACTCGCGAAAGAAACGGGGAAAGCGATTCTGGATCTCAATGTGCTAAAAGACAAAGCGAGAACGGTTCTGGCACGTCAAAGCTCCCTTCGGAGCATCAAACCGTAATTTTTTAAAACTGTAAAATTCTGATTTTCAATTCCATCTGCATATAACGTGTTAAGCCAGTGTTAACAGGTTACACTTTTGGGTAACAGCGATTACATTTGAGAATAATAAACCTAACTCGTTACCCCAGATGAAAAAGATTTCCAAAAAAGAAATCCAGCAAAGTGTGAATCAATCATTGCTTGATGTTGTGAATTCCCTTGAGATCAATGCGCCTTCAAAAAAGACAAAAAAGATAATCAAGAAGGTAAGCAAGAAAGTTTCAGAAGAGCTGAAAGCAGAAATCAAAAAGCAATTCAAGACAATGAAGAAGGCTTCGAAATCTGTTGATATGAAGAAGAGTGCTCAGTCGCTGTCAGCCTGAGCTTTGAATACGAATGTGTATTCGACCGGTGCAGACCTGGCGTTTGCCACGTTTGCATCGATAAACTTAAACACCAGGATCAGTTGCGATTCGTCCAGCGTTGCAATGAATAGTTCGTTGTTGTCATCCCGCACGAGGATTCTCGATCCGCTGCCTTCCCACGTGTATTCGCCAAAGGCTGGCCACACCTCGTTGTCCGTCAGATTTGTAGTGTAAGTGTTAGGCGAAAACCCAAGGATCATACCCTTAAATAGATCAGTCGGCATCCCATCGGCACGGGTGTGTTCCGCTATCCATTTCTTTCCAATCAGCATACGTTGATTTTCGAAGACGAGATTGTCATCTGCGCATCCGAGTGCCACCATAAAAACGATTAGCACGATTCCCTTTACACGTTTCATCTTAACTGGCTTTACGTTGTACAGAAGTGGACTCGAATTTTCGGGCCGCGCTATAGCGTAGTTACCGTCAAGATTATAGCGCTAATTAATGCCGCGATGAAAAGATATTGAAGCGAGTCTTTCATTCCTGAATGTATCGTAAGCAAATTAGGCTTCGCGCACGACAATAATTTTATCCAAACATGAACATTGTCAGGCGCGCATTAACATTGGCTTAATTATCAGGCTGAAATGACGTGACTTCATCAATATCTTACTCCGATAACTACACGTGTACCCGAGGGGCCGTTTTCATCAGTAAGGTCGTGCACCTCGAGTGCAACGTTATGATGTTCATTGATCAGCTTTAAGCGGTCTTCGGTTATTTTCATTCCCATGG
>DASWTP010000233.1:0-1723 GCA_036402075.1 Chryseosolibacter sp.
GTTGAAGGTAACCGGTGGTGTTCGCGCAGAGATTTTTGCGTACGATAACTCAACGGCTGAAGACTTCTACAATCCAGTTGTAGGTGGTTTAACATTCAGAAATGAGAACGATGAGGAATATACTGTAAACACAGGCGCTTTCCCTAAGAACAGACTTCTCTTATCTCCACGCCTTGGATTTAACTATGATGTAAAAGGAGATAAGACAACGCAAATCCGCGGGGGTACAGGTATCTTCGTTTCACGTATTCCACAGGTATTGGTGTCAAACCAGCTGGGAAACAACGGTGTGAACACTGCCTTGATCTCGACCAGCGGAACAGGAATTCCTTTCCGTCTCAGCCCGGCAGATCTCCCTCCGGGCATCGTGCCAACAAGCTTTGATATCACAACGTTACCCCCATACGTTGTGAATGCTACCGATCCAAACCTGAAATATCCATCACTTTGGAAGTCGAGCATTGCCGTTGACCAGAAGCTTCCGTTTGGGATCGTGGCGACTGCCGAATTCATTTACAACAAAACCCTTCAGGGCTTGCGTTACATCGATGCGAACCTGAAAGGTCCGGACAGAAATTTCAGTGGTGCTGATCAGCGCGGACGTTTCCCTGCCTATGGAAGCAACGGAAACACGGCTACAAACCCAGTGAACGTTGCACGTTTCTATAACACAGCTGTTACCAACGTGTTCGTTCTCAAGAATACCACCGAAGGCGATGCCTACTCGATCACCGGTAAACTTGAAAGACCAGCAATTAAGGGACTTGGCGGAATGCTTGCCTATACATATGGACAGGCACGTGACATCCAATCAGTAGGTAGCACCGTGCAGGCAAATGCTCCTACCGTTGGCGGCCAAAACTACCTCGAGCTTTCTTATGCGGACAACGACCTCCGGCACAGAATCGTAGGCTATGTAAATTACCGCCTTGAATACGGTAAGGAATTCGGTGGTGCAACCATGTTCACCTTGGGCCTCGTTGCAAACAGCGGATCAAAATTGTCTTACACCTATTCAAACGATTTGAATGGCGATGGTCAAACGAACGATTTGATTTATGTGCCTAGAGATGCGTCTGAACTGACATTCGCACCTATCAATGCTACAACAACAAACCCGTTCACGGCAACTCCTCAGCAGCAAGCTGACGCGTTCATGGCATACATTGAAAGCAACGAATATCTCAGGTCAAGAAAAGGACAGTATGCTGAAAGAAATGGTGATCAATTGCCATGGCTTACACGCTTGGACCTTTCTGTGACGCAGGATTTTTACATCAATGTGAAAGGAAAGAAGAATACGATCCAGGTTCGTGCCGATATCCTGAACTTCGGCAACATGCTTAACAACAAGTGGGGCGTTGGTTACGTAAGCACATCAACTCAGCCGTTGACTATTGCCGCTACCAACAATGCAAATCCAACGTACAGACTCGGAACGCAGTCAATCCGCCAGGAAGACGGCACTAACCAGACTGTCCTGTTGCAAAATTCATTCGCTAGGAACATCAACATTGATAATGTGTGGCAGGCACAAATTGGTCTGCGTTACATCTTCAATTAATAGCGAACCGACTTTAACAAAAAGGCTCCCTCGTGGAGCCTTTTTTATTTTAGGTCAGGAATCTTTAATTTCGGATTGTGATGTTGGAAAAGATTCGAAAATTTGTCGTTTTAAGCCTGTTTTTCGCGGCTTTTGTCTCCTGTAATCAATCCCGTCAGG
>DASWTP010000234.1:0-25688 GCA_036402075.1 Chryseosolibacter sp.
GAATCATCGGCATCTGCTGCCACCCGTTCCCGCGAACTGTGTTCTTTTGGGTATACAGAGATGTCGAGTTCAGTTACATGGAGTATGAGCCCGGTCTTCGAAAAGTCATCAAGGGTCTGCTCGAGCTGTGACCGCGTTGGCTCATTAATCGCCCAATGGGCCTGCAGCCCGACTCCGTGGATTGGTACACCCTGCTTTTTCAAGTCGGTCACAAGTCTGATGATCTTGCTCCTTTTCACGGGATCAATTTCATTGTAATCATTGTAAAACAGCAGTGCAGTTGGATCTGCTTCATGTGCAAATTCGAAAGCCTTACGGATATATTCCTCCCCGATAATGTCAAGGAATTTGGACTTTCGAAGGTATTCGTCCTTTTGATCCGATATCGCTTCATTGACAACATCCCAGGCGTAAACCTTTCCCTTGTAGCGGGAAACAACGGCATGGATATGTGCCCGCATTCGTTGCAGAAGAACTTCTTTGGACACACTCCTGCCCTCAGAATCGACAAAAAGCCATTTTGGTGTCTGGTTGTGCCATACCAGCGTGTGTCCGCGCATTTTCATCCCATGCCGTTGTGCAAATGCCACGATCGAATCAGCATGCTTCCAGTCATAAGTGCTTTCTTCAGGATGAATCACCTGGCTTTTCATCACATTTTCAGCTGTCAGGCTATTGAAATGCTTTTGAATGAGGACAGACTCGTCTGACTTCAGTGAACGGGGCGAAACAGCTACTCCAATATTAAAATAACCAGCGTACACGTCTTTCAGCCCGCGATCACCCTGAGCTGCCGAAGCATTATTCTTCGATCGGATCTCATCCCGCACAAGTTTCCCGGATTCCGTCAGGTCGCTTTCGGTCCAGGGTGCCTGCTCCCTCGTGCCGGGTTTCAAAATGGAGGCTGTCTCATTCTTGTCAGACACAGACCAATTACAGTGCGAGATTTTATGATCATCTAGAAATTTCCACCACTTTCTCGTTTCCTCCAGGTCGAGATAACCACTGCCGTTTGCCTCGCACGTTCCATATTCAGTGACGAAAAGCGCGACCCCGTTTTTCAACGCACGCGCAGCTTCATCACGGAGTTTCTCCTTGTGGGTTGAAGCGTAATAATGCAGGACGTAAGCTACGTTTGCATCCTCGATCGGATTGAGCGAAGCCTCTTCAACATCTTGCGACCACGTTTTAGTGCCGCATACAATGAGATTGTCCGGATCAATTTTGCGAATAGCGGCAATCACCGCCTCATGGTAGGGCTTAATGGTTTTAGACCATGAGTGATTCACCGGTTCGTTCCACGGCTCATAAATAATGTTTGGCAGCGCTCCATAACGCCTTGCCACTTCGGTGAAAAATGACACTGCATCGTTTTGGTACTTCACGCCATCGTGCACATGAAAGTCGATGATCACATATATACCTAAATCGATGGCAGCCTGAATCACCGTGAATGCTTTCTCGGCCTCATTCTTATTGGAGGCGTAACCTCCATTGTCCACCGCCATTGCAACGCGTACGACATTCACGTTCCAGTCGGATACGAGCCACTTCACAACTTCAGGTGTATAGTACTTTCCTTTCCATTGGCTCCAGAACATAGACATTCCTCTAAGCTGGATCTCCTGACCATGCTGATTAACGATTCGGTTGCCCTTCACCTGGAGCAGTCCATGGGCGGCCACAGGCGACTCAGCTTGCAAACTCACGCCCGGGAAACAAAGTACCAACACAATCAACAATCGTCTCATATCACTTCATTGTTTTATAGATGTTATCCAAATCATTTTCAAAAAGCGTATAGGGGTCCTCATAAAATCGTTTGAAGTCTGGAATGCTTGGAGTATGCCCGGGGAAGGGCGCATAAAAGTGTGTCGAACTTTTCACATCGTTGCGCCAGACTAAAACGTAGCATAATCTCATGTCGTGCAGACGCATGGTTTTCAACAACACCTGCGTCCACCACTCGGGTTTTGGAATCGATTCGAGGCCGGTTTCGGTGAATGCAGCAAGTTTGCCGGTAGCCAACGCATAATCGGAAACGATCTTCAGTTTTCGCGCGGCACGCTCAAGGTTGTATCCATCCCGTCCCATGTCACCATAATTATCAACTCCAACCAGGTCCACCCATTGATCACCCGGATAGCGGTCCAGGAACTGTTCGCGGGTTTCAAACTTGTTGTCGGGTGAAAATGCATAGAGAAAGTTTCGTACCCCTACACTATCGCGCAAATACGATACAGTAAAACGCCAGAGATTCACAAATTCTTCTTTCGTGCAGTGTGGCTCACCCCACCAGAACCACCCTCCGTCAAATTCATGATAGGGTCTGAAAATTATCGGTACTAATCTCCCGTCCGCTCCACGAACAGAATTTGCCCAACTTCCAAGACGTTTCAAAATCTTCTTATATTCGGTGTGTGATGCTCCACCGGGAATAATGTATTTCACAGCTGGCTTCGAAACTGAATCAACCCAATAAAATCCATTATTGGAAACAGGGTTCGCGAAGTGCCATGATGCCGAAATCACTCCACCTCGATTGTATGTATCCACAACGTTTTTCTTCAAGGCCGCCATGTTAGTTTCAATCTCGTTTTCGGGGCGCCCTGAGAATCCGGAGAAATCAACTCCGATAACTGCGGGATGCGATCCAACAACAGATTTTACGTCCGAACGATTTTCATCACCGTACCAGCCGTGTCCATATTCTGTGGCATGCTGGTGACCAAATAAGGTGTGTTTTTCCGAAAGCTTCCTCAAATTCAAAAAGAGCGCGCGTGTCTCGGCCGTAGCTCTTGAGTCCACAAGCTGAGCGCTACCTGGCGAAAACATGGCACACGTAACCAACAGTGCATAGCAAAGTCTATCTATTTTCATTCCGGGCAATTGGGTTATTAGCAGCTTTCGAAGGACGATAAACTTCAATTGAACGATCGTTGACCACGTAGATCAACTCGTTGTTCGCTTCCAGGATTTTTACAACGTCCCCGTCAACGACAATTCCCGCCACTGAAGGCGACACAAACTCAAACTCTTTGTTTGCATTGAGACGAAAAGCAAAGCCGAAATTTCCTGTCATCTTTCCAAAGCGTGAACGGGTGGCAGACCGGTTCCCGCCTGTCATTAACTCTTTCGTTCCATCTCCATCGATGTCATACATGTAAAGCGCATTCACTGGGGCGAATTGAGCCTCCAGTGGCAAGGGCCGCATAGTGAATTTGCCATTCTCATTCACAAAAACGCATGACCTCATCTCAGCAACCGAAAGTTCTTTAACCGACTTCAATTCCTCTTCTGTCAGCACTTGTTTAAGCGTTGCTTTAGAGTATGACCGATAATCCGTGAATTTCTTTTTGAACGAAGGTACCTGTTCCAGAAGCTCATCGCGAGTGGGATAAGGATAAGAAATACCTTGAATGTAATAATTCACGATCGGATCGACTGAACCATTTTTATCAAAGTCGTTGTAAGCGAGTGTCACGGGTTGTTGCATTGTTGCATGCATTTGAGTATTCAAACCCTGGTTGCCGGCAACAAGATCCTGGTCTCCATCAGCATCGATGTCATAAGCGATGACGGTGTTCCAGAATCCATTGGTTGAAGTTCCCACCAACGTTTTCGTTTGGTCTCTTAATTTACCCTGCTCATTTATGAAAATCCGAACGGGCATCCACTCACCTACTGTAACGAGGTCCGGGAACTTATCTCCATTTATGTTTATCCAACGCGCATCTGTGACCATTCCACCAAGCTTCACTTCAGAAGCCAGCGTAGCATCTATTGTGAAATTGCCCTTACCATCGTTTATCAGCATCATGCTTTCGGCAGCTTCCGGATAACGCCCTGGCACAATCCTCCCGGCAACAAAAACATCAATATCACCATCGAGGTCAAAATCGACTGGCCGCGCACATGAGCCGCTACTGTATTGAGCCGGCAAATGGCTGCTCTTAAATACACCTTTGCCATCGTTAAGCAATAGAAAATCCTGAAGCCGCGGCCGTTCATTCGCAAATTCATAGCCACCAGTAACAACGTATAAATCGTTATCCTTGTCACCATCGGCATCGAAGAATACCGCATCTGTTATTTCACTTCCGAGTATGGCAGCAAAATCGGGTTGCGTACTACGGCTATAACCGCCTGCTGATTTTCCAATCCATAACTCCGCCAGCTGATTCTTCGCCCCTCCGAAGAACACGTCATCAATTCCATCCCCGTTTACATCGCCTGCAACAGCACCGGGTCCTTCGCGGGAATACATTCTTGGTAGCAGCGCTTGCTCACGAAAGTCTATAAATTCATTTTCCTGGTGTCGGAACGTAATCGCTGATGGCACCCGTTGGAGAACGGTCTTTCTTGTCTGCTTTTCAGCAGGAAATCGCGCATTCCCTTTTTCAGCAAGGAAGGTTTGATTAGCGCCCACGGCTTCAAAGGACTGTTCGGTACCATCCGGCCATGCAACAACAAGCGAATCGATTTTGGAAATTGTTCCCAAACCAAAATGCAAACGATGATCTACGGAGCTTTGGAAACCACGCACAGGCAGGTGCTCGCGCACGAACGTCTTCCCATTGGTGTAGACAGTAACGCGCGTTCCAAAGGAGTTCGAACCACCTGGGAACTTCACGATGAGGTAATTATTTTTCAACTGTTCGTTGGTATTATTCCGATAAACGCCAGCAGGATCATTAACATTGTTGACAGCCAGGTCCAGGTCGCCATCGTTATCAAGGTCACCGTAGGCGACACCATTTGAAAGGGAAACATCGTCAAGGCCCCAGTCTTTCGTTACATTCACGAAATTCAACTGACCATCATTTCGGAACATATAATTCGGCAGCTTATTCTCTGTAAATTTGCCAATCACTGTCAGGAAACTAACCTTCTTGCCCTGGCGTTGGGCGGCTCCCATTTCCTCGAAAGCCTTAAACTTGGCAAAGTCATTATCGGTGAGGTCGCGCTTAAATCCATTGGTGATAAAAATATCCTGAGCGCCATCGCTGTCAAAGTCTGCTATCAATCCACCCCAGCTCCAGTCCGTATTTGATATCCCAGCGAGTTGCCCGACTTCTGCAAACGATCCGTTACCCAGATTTAGCTGTAGCATATTTCGCATATACTGATGATGCAATCCATTCCGCACCATCGTACGCTGAGCCTCATACTTATCAGAACCGAGCAGCTGCTTTTGCCGGTAATTGTCTTCAGGCAGCATATCCAGCGTGAAAATGTCCATGAGACCATCACCGTTTACATCTGCGATATCCGTTCCCATTGTAAACTTTGAAATATGGCTTAGCTCTTCCGTTGCGTCTCTAAAGTACGTTCCCTTCTCATTGTACAGCATTCGGTCCCGCCCAGTGTAATCGCAACCGGTATAAATGTCAACCCACCCATCGTTGTTGATGTCGGACATGCTAATCCCGAGTCCGTAGTTTGAAGCCGGTCCAAACACGCCCAGGCTGTCGCTTACATCGAAGAATTTGCCATTATCGTTTCGAAGTAATTTGTTGCCAACATTTGGAAAGCGAATCTTGGAATTTTTGGGATTCAGCAATGTTGAATTGGAAATATCCAAGGTCGAATGATTGAGCAGGAAAGCATCAAGATCGCCATCACGATCATAATCAAAAAATGCGGCCTGGGTAGAATACGAAGGATCGTCAAGGTTGTAATCCTTCGCAGCTTCCGTAAAAGAATTGTTCTTGTTGTTGATGAATAGAAGGTTTCGTCTCCGCTCCGGGTCCGGACTGGCCGAACGACATACGTAGATGTCGAGCCAGCCATCACCGTTAATGTCGGCCATCGTTGTCCCAGTTTTCCAACCAACCTCACAAGCGGTTCCTGACGCTTTTGTAATGTCTTCGAATTCGAAATTGCCTTTATTAAGATAGAGCTTGTTTTCGAAAACGTTGGACGTAAAGTACAGATCGGTCAAGCCATCATTGTTGATGTCACCCATCGCAACACCCCCGCCATTGTAGAAATATTCGTAGGTGAGGATGTTGCTGCGCTCCGTTTCATGGTTGACGTTTACAAAATCAATCCCGGTGTCTGAAGGGCTGAGTTTTGAAAAGAGGAGTTCTTTGTCGCGTGTACAGCCCGACAACAGCAGGATAAAGCTGAAGCCTGTGATGGTTAAACCTGAACGCACGGAAAAAGACATCGGCAAGTAAATTGGCAGTTTAGAAACGACATCAGGCGTTGGCAAACCGGGAGATCCCTGATTTGCCAACAGCCATCTGTCTCATCTGCCCCCGGAAGATTCGGGGGCATTTAATGTAGAGGGTCTGTCTTATTTCAGACCAATATGATCGATAAACACAACACCAGCCCAGCCAGTGTCCTGGAACCAAATCTCGTTAATGCCGGCAGGACTATTCAGATCTGTCAGCGGAATTTGAACATCCGTCCATTTTCCTTCTTCAAAAGGTACTTGGATCTGTTTGCCCGCTACGTTCACATTAATTTTCTTTCCTGCCGTGCCTGCGCCACCAAATATCGAAAACGCGTAGTATGACCTACCTGCAGTTGACACAGTCTGTCCGGTGCTCCAGTTACCAAACTGAGCGCCACCGCCCCAGCTTCCTGCGAATGTAACTTTGATCGCCTTCGTCCCAAGTCTGACATTCTCCGTACTGTTCGGATCAGTTGTTACACCACCCCATCCGCCACCAGCTCCCAGTGGATTCTTTATGGCATCGTCATAAATTACAGTTGCAAGCGTGAGCTGATCTCCGAAAGGTACAGTAACCGGAAGGGTGTAGTTATGAATTGTTGTAATCACTAAGGTTCCTCCCTGGACGTCATTTGGAATCACCACTTGTAACTCCGTGCTCGACTGACTCACAAACGATGTTACAGGAGTAGCAACGCCCGGGAAGGTCAGGCTCTTGACCAGGTCGAGGTCAGTACCAGTCATTGTCAATGTCACTCCAGGATCGTGATCCATTGTGCTCGCGGGTGACAAGGCTGTAACGATGGGAAGCACTATCGTGATGCTTCCACTTGTTTGCGAAGTGACACCTGAAGGTGCAGTCAACGTAAGCTTGCCATTCGTGGCGTTGGTAGGCACTGTGACAACCAGTGATGTTTCTGACTGACTCTTGAACGCAGACTTTAGGACAGATGTCCCGCCAGGGAAGGCAATCTTAGTTACCAGATCCAGGTCAGTTCCCGTGAGCGTAAGGTCGGCAGCGTGACGTATGGCTGACGGTGTGAGCGCTGTCACGACAGGCAACTTCACGGTCAAAGCTGTCTCGGATTCAAACTCAAGTGGCTCGGTTCCGCCAGATGTAAACGCGAGGAATCCAGTTTGAGCTTCCATCGGAACAGTCACCACTAATTCTGTCAAGGATTGGCTTACAAACGCTGACTTCTCAATGAGCAAGTCATTCGGAAAAGTGATTGTCTCGATCCAGTTAAGCTTGTCACCCGTGATCGTGATGTTCGTACCAGGTTTTGCTTCCGGAGTGATACTGGTGATGGTCACTGGTACTTCCAGGCTGAAAACGGTTTTTGATTCGATGTCGCCATTGCCGGTCTTCAATACAACTTTACCAGACTCGACCGCATCAGGAACTACAAGCCTGATCTCGCGATTGGTCGCGGAAGAAAACGCGCTCCTCGGCACTTCCACGGATGGCGCAAATGAAATAGCTGTCACCTTGTCGAGATTTTGCCCCACAAAGATGATTTCTTCTCCATGCTTAACTCCAGTTGGGCCAAAGCTCAGCAACTCTGTTTCTCCAGTGCTGCCGTCATTTTCATCATCGCAGCCGGTAAACAGAAGTGTTGACACCGCCAGAAACATGACGGAAAGTAATTTCAGAATATTTTTAGTTTCCATACTGATCGGATTAGTCGTTAGTGTTTGGAACCACGCGAAGGTTATCCAGCGCGAAATTGTGTTTTACTGCATTCGGGCCGTGGAAGTAGATAAACATGCTGTATCCTTCAGCGCTCCTTGCGAATCCTTTGTAAACATCAGCAAACGGGATTGACACAGTTTGCCACTCGCCACCAGTGTTTAAGTTCACATTCCAGGTGTAATAGCTGGATTGACGTGCAGCATCAAGACCACCATTATCAGCGTTACCGATGTGTAGACGCATCGTGGCTCCGGTGAGCGACTCAAGCGTGTTGATCTCAAACTTCAAACTATAGGCAGCAGGATTAATGATCGCCTCGTCAGGAATATTCTTCGCCTGCTTTCCAATATCGCCTTCGCGTGGTCCGCCATATAGTTCGAAGAAAGGCCACGCACTCAACGCGCGGTTCACACGAACAAATTTCCCGCTCACTGGCGTAATCACGGGGTCTGCAGCAAAAATATAGTCCGGCCCTCTCCAAACTCCTGACGAAAGCGTGTTGTCAAAGCCGGCAATGATATTTCTGTTGTCGCGGAACCAGAAGTCGGAAATTGTGCTGCCGAAGTTAGACGAAATCGTGATCGGACCGGGCTGTGCACCTTCCGGTACTTCCACTTCAATCATCTGATCGTCCATGTCTGTGATCTCAGCTTGCACGCCTCCTGTAAACGTTACGGTAATTGGCTTGTAGAAAAAGTCACCGTAAATCGTAGCCGTTTCGCCTGTATTTACATACTCGCTTTTCATGCGTGTGACGAGCGGCTCACTGATGTCAAGAACAAAGTCGTGCTCCAAGCTTGAACCGTTGCCAAAAATTAACGTTAGTTTATTGTTGACGGTCTGGGGAATCTCGGTCGGAATCCTGGCAATGATCGATCTGTTCGTTACCAGTGTTGGCGTTAGGGATGCTTTCTGATCATTGAACCAGAGCTGTGTGGCTCCGCCAAGGTTTTCACCCATAATGGCAACCATCTGGCCCTGTCCGGCCGTCACAATCAGTGAGTCGGATGACGCGGGATCAGTCACCCGGATGTAATCAATCCGCGGATCACCGTTGAGTTCGTTGTCATCGCAGGCAGTAAAGAGCGCTGCCGCGATAGGCACCGCGAGCAGCAATATTGAATATCTGAATATTGTTTTCATATAATATGTCTTACCCTGGAGTTTAGTCTTTGAATTCATAAGCCACAGGCTCTTCGCTCAGGCTTGGAGCATTGCTGACCTCAGACGAAGGCAATGGCAGCAAGAAGTTCCCTGACGTTGCATTCGCGTTGCGGTTGGTAAACCAGCTGGTCTTCGTAAATGTCCAAGCAGTAGGATCAGGCCAACGGTTGGGCTTCACTACGAACAGACCACGGTCCTGGCTGTTGATAATCGTGTATGCTTTCTGTGGATCATAATAATGCAATCTCACCAGGTCATACCACAACATACTTTCCATCGCAAATTCCTTTGCACGTTCTTCGAATATCACATCCCAGGTGAATGGGCCATCTAGCGCGATGTCATACGGAGGAAGCCCAGCGCGGGTATGCACTGCATTGAAATATTCCAGTGCCTTTGCATCGGTTGTTGATGCAGCATTACCCAGAGCGGCTTCTGCATAGATCAGATACATTTCTGCAAGACGCAACATGTAGGTATTGTTCGGGTACCGCTGACGATCCGCCTGCCCATCGAGGTCGCGCGCCTTTCCGACAACATACTTTTTAATGCTGGCGTAGCTGTTATCTGCTGCTGTGCCCGGGTTAGGGAACACAAGACCTTGCTGGGCGCTTGTACCATCAGGGTTCGTAACCGTTTGGCTGATCTCCGGATACTTAAATCCTGGCAGCATAAACGTTGCTTTCAGACGCTCATCGAGTGTGAAGCCAGGTGTTGCACCGTTGTCTACCATCAGGCCTTCATACTTGCTCAACAGCCACCACGTAGCGCTCAGGTCTCCGCCCCAGCCGTCACCGTTAGCCGCGATGTCATTGCTGTAGGTGATCTGCGAAACCATGGTGTTCGATGCTTCATATCCGTTTGGAGAAGTTGTGAATACCCACTGAAGCTCGAACAACGATTCGTTGTTGTTGTCATAGGGATAGCGGAACAAGTCTTCGTAGTTATCCAGCAACGTCTTTCCACTCATGGTAATCACGCGCTCGGCATATTCCTTTGCTTTGTCAAGGTGCGCCTGGTCTCTTGAACCGGGGCCCTTTCCTAATCCTGCGAGGGTCAGGTGTGTACGTGCAAGCATTCCCTCGGCAGCCCATTTCGTCACACGGCCCGGCTGCACAGACTCTGACAAAAGATTTTCTGCTGCAAATTCATAGTCGCGCCTGATGAATTCCCAGACGCTCTCAATCGTGTTGCGTCTTAAGCCGGGACTCGACAAATGTTCGAGGTTGTTTTCGATGATTGGAACACCACCGTAGTTCATCACCAGGTGCGTATACGCTGTAGCGCGCATAAACCTCGCTTCTGCAATGGCATGCTGTTTCACCTCTTCCGAAACATCATCACCTGCATACGTATTGATGTTGTTAATGGCAAGGTTTGCCTGGCCTATCACAACGAAAAACGCCTGATATGCCTGTTCATTTGCCTCCGAAACATCCGTGATGTTAAACTCTACCGCATCACGGTCTCCCCATGCGCGGAATACTGAACCACCGCGAATGTCTCCAAGTTTGAAGTTAGCCTTGTCCACATAGGTCTTCCAGGCTGCACTATAGAGCGGAGCTGTTCCCGCGAGAACCTGCTCATCGGTCTTATAAAAATTTGCGTCAACAAGCCGATCCTGAGGCGGCTCATTCAAGAAATCATCGGAGCAACCCGTTAGCCACAGCGAAACGGCAAGCGTTGCCAGTAAGATATAATTACGTTTCATGATGCTTTTCATTTAAGATTAGAAGTCAACTCCCAGATTGAATGAATATACTGGTGTCAGTGGGTAGCGACCATAGTCAACACCCATAAAGCCTGCAGCCTGCGCTGCGTTCGGTCCAACATAGGCTCCCACTTCGGGATCATATCCGGAATAGTTCGTGATCGTGAAAACGTTCTGGACGCTTGCACCAACACGCACTCCGCTTACTACCTTCTGATTACCCAGCAATGATCTCGGAATATTGTAGCTCAACGTCACGTTTTTCAGACGCATATACGATCCATCTTCGAGATATTTGTTGGTGAGACGATCGTAGTTACCATTGACGCTTGATGAGGAAATCCGGTTGATCGTGGTGCCGGGATTTTCAAGATATGGGTTACCATCACTATCGGTCATCACTCGCGCATAATCCAACGCTTCAGTAAACATATTACGTCCAAGGTTGATGTTGTTCGGATTGTTGTTCTGATAGCGCAGGTAGTTGAATACTTTGTTTCCGTAGCTCGCAGTGATCAGCACGCTTAACTCAAAACCTTTGTAGGTAAAATTGTTGGTCAAGCCCCCGAACCATTCTGGCCAAGGACTTCCAAGGAACGTCCTGTCGTCCGCGGTGATCTTACCATCGGGTACTCCATCGGGTCCGCTCACATCCTTGTATTTCACGTCACCCACCCAGATGCTGTTCTCCGCCACTGGCCGGAGATTTCCGTTGTTATCAACGGGCCGCGGGCTGTTCTCCACCTCTTCGCGTGACTGGAAAATTCCTTCCTCGATGTATCCATAGAACAACCAGGGAGCCTGCCCTACCTGCGAACGCTGCGCAAAGTTGGCAAGGAACCAGTCCGGACCTTCACGTGTAATGTGGTTGGAGCCGGTTGTCAACGAAGTGATCTTCGTCTTGAATGAGGACATGTTGATATTTGATGTCCACTTGAACCCGTTCTGATTAATGTTTACGGTGTTGATAGCGAAACCCCATCCCCTGTTTTCAAGCGAACCGATATTGACGATAGGCGCGCCTACTGCAGCATCGCCACGTGTGCCCATGTACCATGGAAGCTCACTCTGCAAAATCAGGTTATCAGTTTTCTTAATGTAGTAATCGGCATCAAGCTGAATTCGGTTCTGGAACAATCCAAAAGTCAGACCGAAGTTGTTCGTTGCAGTCTCTTCCCACTGGTAGTCAGGGTTGGGATAGTTGGCAGGTCTGAAGCCAGATCCCCACTCGGTTGGAAGCGCATCGGCAAACGCACCGTAGATTGCTCCACCGGGACCCTGGTTCCCTGTGAGACCAGTTTCATAACGAAGTCTCAGGTCACTAACGAATTCAGGTTTGAAAAATGATTCTTCTGAAATGCGCCAAGCTGCTGACACCGAAGGAAAATAGCCCCATTTGTTCTTAGGACCAAAATTTACCGACCCATCCGCGCGGAACGCTGCAGTAACAATGTAACGATCATTGAAATTGTAGTTCAAACGTCCAAGGAATGACTCCATCGCCCATGTTCCCTGGCCACCTGCATTGCTTGCGCCAGCTGACGCACCCGCATTCAAGTCAATCACCTCATTTGTCAGGAAGCCTGTTCGTGCACCTCTGAGATTTTTCCATGTTGACTGCTGCGCTTCATGCGTTGCCATTGCGTTGATATGATGGCGACTCAGCTGCTTAGTGTATTGCAACGTTTGGCTCCAGTTCCAATAGGTGTTGAGGTTGTGATTGTTTTCAAGATAGGCGTTGACGTTCTGCTGCCAGCCAAATTTATAAGTCGGCAAATAGTATGTAGAGTTGGAAAATCCGATATCGGTATTAACGTTCGTCTTAATTTCCAGGCCCTCAATGATCTTTATCCCCGCATTTAAGCCACCCAGCAATCTCCTGCGGGTAAGCTCGTTCGTTGAAATATCCGCGAGTCCGACAGGGTTCACCGGTGCGAATTGTTCCGCATTGCTTCTGTTGGTTTCTCCTCCAGCGAAGGAGCCATCAAAGTTTTTCACCGGGATTTGAGGTCCGAGCTGAATAGCATTGACGATAAGATTATTTCCGCTCACGTTGTTCGAAGCAAGTTGTTCATTGGTCTGCGCATAGTTCGCATTGGCACCGATGAAAAACCAATTCCGTGGCTTCATGTCCAGGTTGATTCGGGCCGAGGTTCGATTGAATCCTGATCCCAGAGCAATACCGTCCTGGATCATGCGCTCGCCTGAAAAATAGAAGGTTGTCTTTTCTCCGCCACCGCTCAGGCTGATCTGGTGCTTCTGCATCGCAGCTGATTTAAATAGCGCATCCTGCCAGTTCGTTCCTTCGCCAAGGATTGACGGGTCCAGAAAATCCTCGCGCACTTCTCCGCCTGCGATGGCTTTGTACTCATTCTCCATCTGAGCATACTGTCGAAGATTCATCACCGACAGCTTGCTCGGTTTGGACTGGATGCTATAAAGACCTCCGTACGAGATTTTAATATCGCCTGATTTACCACGCTTCGTTGTAATCAGTACCACACCGTTTGTCGCACGAGACCCATAGATTGCTGTTGCCGAAGGCCCCTGCAGAATCTCCATCGTTTCAATATCAGCGGGGTTGAGCGTTGAAAGCGGGTTATCGCCTGCAACAGAGGACGAGCCCGGAATCTGAACACCGTCCACAACGTAAAGGGGTTCGTTGCTTCCGCGAATAGAGTTGATTCCGCGGATGTTAATTGAGATGCCGCCCCCTGGTGCCCCTGTGTTCTGTGTAACGTAAACACCCGGGGTTCTTCCCTGGATTGCCTGGTCGATGGTGGTGTTGATCGTGCGCTCGATGTCTCGCGATGAAATGGAAGTTTGCGCGGATGTAAGATCGCCCTTGCGCATTTCTCCATACCCGACTACCACGACCTCTTCAAGGCTTTGAACATCTTCTTCAAGCTGAAGATTAATGTTGGTTTGGTTTCCTACGGTGACTTCCCTGGAGCTGTAGCCGATAAACGAAAACACCAGCACATCGCTGGCGCTAGCCTCTATGGCAAAATTTCCATTTCCATCGGTCGAAGTTCCGGTGGCAGTACCTTTCTTCAGTACGTTGACGCCTGGCATCCCCGCACCGGAAGCATCGGTTACTTTCCCGCTGACCGTCTGCGACTGACCATAGGTAGTTGCAAAGGCCGTCACCAGAAGTAAGATGGAAGCGATTCTACTCAAGCTTCGGTAAACGTTTTTCATAGTTTTGGTTTAGAGTTAAGTGATTGGTTTTTTCAAGCAGGCGCAGCAAAACCCCGGTCAGCGCAGTTAATGCCTCCCGAGGTATGCTGCCGTCCAACCCAAATTCTTTATGTGTTTCGACATTCCTTTTTCAATCGGTTGCATAAAAATATTGACAACACACGTTTGCGGAGGGTATAGTTTGTTTCCAAATAGGGTGCAAAAGGTTAACGGAAGGGGTCAAGATGTTTATTTCTGCGGCCGAAATGTCCAATAGCGCATACGTTAACACTCGAATTGAAATGGATCATGATGCTGAAAATCACTCACTTAAGGTCATTTTGACTATCACAAACAGTCATTTTGACTATTTGGGGCACCCAGCATACCCGTTGGAGGTAGTAATAGGCAGAATTCAAACGGAAAGAAATCAACGTGAAGCCCTCCGCTGAGCATTAATTTTAGACGGTTTAAGCCACGTTGCCCTTTTGAGCGCTTAACTTGCAACCTGGAGCCTGGAACTTGCAACCTGAAACATAGAGCTTGCACGCTCCATTTGCTACATCACGTACTTGAAGATACCGAGGATCGACATCGTGATCACCACATATAAGAGAACCTCCACTGCCAACAGTAACCTGCGCTTCTTCTTCGTTTTGTACGGCATACCTTGGAAAAACACAAAAATATCGCATGCTGCACGAAGGGGTGTGCATGAAATCATTATATGTAGGTATCAAAATGTTTACGTGGGCTGGTCGCTGTTGAGTTTCTTGCTCGCAGCATACGCGGAAGGCAGGATGTTATATTCTTCTTTGAAGTACTTGGCAAAATATTTTGGATTGTTGAAGCCTACCTGGTAGGCTATCTCCGAAACATTGCATTGGCTCTTTTCAAGGAGTTGGGCTGCGCGCTGAAGGCGAATTGAACGAATAAACTCGATGGGGCTCTTACCTGTGAGTGACAGAAGCTTTTTGTACAACAGCACGCGACTCATTCCCATGAGCCGGCTCAGTTCTTCTACAGAGAAGTCAGGGTTGTTGATATTTCGTTCAACGGTCTCTACCGCTGACTTGATCAGTTTCTCGTCCAGAGACGTGATCTGAACCTCGCTTGCCTTTACGGTGAGGTGCTTCTGGAAGTGTTGCTGGAACAACTGCCGTTGGTGAATGAGGTTGCGGATCCGCGATTGGAGGATCTCGAAATTAAATGGTTTGGTGATGTAGTCGTCAGCTCCAAATTCAAAACCTTGAATCTTCTGTTCTGACGCATGCCGCGCTGTCAGCAGGATAATTGGAATATGCGAAGTGTGTCGATCACTTTTTAATTCACGGCATAGCTGAACCCCGTCCATGCCTGGCATCATCACATCACTAATGATCAGGTCTGGAATCGTATCGATTGCTTTCTTTAATCCCTCGATTCCATTATCCGCCTCAAGGACGGAGTACTCGTTGAGTAGCTGATCCTTGAGGTAATACCGGAAGTCAACGTTATCTTCTACCAGGAGCAGTGTAGGCTTATCCGCATGTGCCACAGGAGTTTCGCCCTCGCGCAAGTGGATCGTCACTTTCACCGGGTCTAATGGAAGGTAAACGGAAAAGCGACTGCCCTTCATTGGCTCACTCTCAAGCGACATGTAGCCGCCATGTGCTTTTACAAATTCGTTCACGATTGAAAGACCAATTCCATTACCTTCATTCGAGATCATCCCGTTCACGTCATTCTGGTAGAAACGATCAAAAACCTTGGATTGCTTGTCTTTTGGAATCCCAATGCCCGTGTCGGCCACATCGATGCGGATGTAGTTCCTTTCTTCGGTGCGGTGCTCCGACACCTCAACTTCCACACTTCCGGCAAGCGTAAATTTGAACGCATTCGATAAGAGGTTAAAAATGATCTTCTCAACCTTATCCTGGTCGAAGTTCGTCTCGTAGGCGGCAAGGGTACTGCGGAAATTCAAGGCTATGTTCTTTTGCTTCGAAACGTCAGAAAACGAATTCACAAGCTCGCGGATAAAGTTCACGACATCGCCCTCGGAAGTACTTAACTTCACTTCCTGAATTTCAACCTTGCGAAAGTCAAGCAACTGATTCACAAGGTTAAGGAGTCGTTTGGCATTGCGCTGAATCACCTGCAGATGCGTTCGTTGATCAGGTGTTGAAGACTGCAGCATGTTTTCAAGTGGCGCCAGGATCAGCGTAAGGGGTGTTCGGAATTCATGGCTGACATTGGTGAAAAAACGAATCTTCATTTCATCCAGCTCATGCATGCGTTGCGCCTCGAGTTTTTCCTGCTGCACCCGGAAGTTCATCCGCTCTCTCCGCACAATCAGCGTGCGAACAATGACCAGGGCTGCAAGGATGAGCGCGGCATAACACACGAAGGCGAATGAACTTTTCCAGAATGGCGGAAGCACGGTGATCGTCAGGGTTGTTTCCGGACCGTCCCAGACCCCGTCACCATGCGATGCCTTTACTTTAAATGTATAGTCACCTGGATCAAGGTTTGTAAACGTAACCTTCCGCTGGTTGGCGTCCGTGGTCAACCATTCCTTGTTAAAGCCTTCCAGCATGTAGCGATACTGAGTCTTTTGCGGATGAAAAAAGTTCAGCGCTGAAAATTCAATTGAAAAGACATTGTTAACGTGGCTTGCTGTAATACTTTCGACTGTTGAAATTGCCTGATCGAGCATCACATCTCCATTGAGCTCCTCTCCTATTTTAACACTGCGATTGAACAATTGAAAGTCCGTCAGCACAACTTTCGACTTTCCTTCACTAAACTGCACTTTGGTAGGATCGAAAATGTTAAAGCCGTTCGAGCCTCCAAAAAGCAATTCACCAGCAGATGTCTTTAGCGCGGCATTTTCGTGAAAAGCTCCGTTCATCAGTCCATCCGATTGGTCGTAATTTTTGAAAACAAACTGGTTGTTCCCGGTCACTGTTAATTGCGACAACCCTTTTGGCGTGCTCATCCAAATCGAACCGTTATTATCCTCGACCATGGTGAGGATTGTGTTGTGATGAAGCCCGTCTTTTTCCAGGAAAGTTCTGAAAGTGCGTGTAGCCGGCTCATAAAGGTTCAAGCCACCCAGCGTCCCGACCCAGATTGCCCCGCGACTGTCCTGGAGCAAGCACAACACGCCATTATTACTAATCGACTTTGGATCCTTCCTGTTGTTCAGGTAGTGGATAAACCTCCCTGATTGCTTGTCGAGCACTTCAAGGCCATAGCCTGTTCCAACCCAGATGTTGCCCTCGTGGTCTTCCAGCAGCGCATCAACGTAATTCGTGTGAATGGAGTTCGGTGAGCCTGCCGTATAGTGGATAAATTCATTCTTCTTGCGATCGAACACATCGACCCCGCGTTTCAACGTTCCGATCCACAGGTTGTTATCTGAATCCTCCATGATCTCCCAAACATTGTCATCGCCAAGAGATCGAAGGTTTGCCGCGTCATGTTTGAAACGTGTGAATCGTTTACCATCAAAACTGTTCAGTCCACCGTAGTATGTCCCGATCCAGAGAATATCTTGCCTGTCGACATACAAGCTGACAATCACATCATTGCTTAACGAGTTTGGGTCCCCGGGTTTGTGCACGAACTGCTCGAATGTATTCTTCTTCTGATTAAACCGGATCAGCCCGCCACCATCGGTTCCGACCCAGATATTACCTTTGCGATCTTCAGCGAAAGCATTGATGTCGTTAAAGGGAAGCCCACCTGGTTTATTGCGATGATGCGTGAAGAGCCGGAACCGGAAAATGTTTTGGTGATAATAGGAAACACCATAGTTGTATGAGCCGATCCAGATGATGCCGTCACGATCCTTATACAGGGACTGAATACTGTTCTCGCTGATCGACTTTCCATCGTCCTCATCGTTTACCACATAGCGCATTGAGCCGGTCGTCTTATCAAAGATGTTTACTCCCCCGTGATCCGTTCCAATCCAGATCCGGCCATTATCATCCTGCACAACTTCTTTCACAATGTTGGAGCTCAGCTGTATTCTCGAACCGGTGTTAAAATTCTCCATCGAACCGGTTGCCGGATGAAGAACGAAACAACCGAAATTGCGATCATTAAAAACCCAGACATCGCCTTCCCGATCCACAAAAACCTTGTAGTCGAACATTTGCCCGTGGAAACGTTCGCGGATCACGACATTGCGATAAACAACCTTGAGCGTTTGCTTGTCAATCTTCTCGAGCACACCGTTTTGATGAACCAGCCAGATATCTCCGTTAGGATCTTCCGTGACCGCAGAAAGCTGCGCAGACGAAAGCGAAGATGAGTCTCCTTCTACGGGAAACAACCGCAATGTTGATTTCGTCTTCGGGGTGTAACGGAACAAACCCTGGTTGTAATGAACAAACCAATAGTTGCCCTGGCTGTCTGGCGTCACCGAGGTAATGAGTCCGCGGGATATTGACAGCTTCCGTAAAATCGCTCCAGTGTTTCGCTGAAATCGCTCCGTCTTAAAATTGTAGACAGCGTTTCCAGAATTAGTCAGCATCCACAGCTGATTGTCCGGTCCTTCAAAGATCTGGCGAACATCATCAACGATCAGGCTTGACGTGTCAGAAGGAATGTTTCGAAACACGCGCACGGTATAGCCATCGTATCGGTTCAGACCGGACGAGGTCGCGAACCACATAAAGCCCTGGCGATCCTTATAAATGTCGTTCACCATGTGGTGCGAAAGCCCATCCGACATGTCCAGACGCTGGAACTGCATCGTGGAAGGCTGCGCGTTTACAGGAACTGAAAAATTCATAGCGATGCACAACACCACTACATTTATGAACAGAATCCGGCAGGCAGTCAACAACAACACATTCATAATTTTTTCATCAGCGAATCAAGATAGGAATTTTTCGCACGTGATGAGATAAATGTGAGATGCAGCCCTGCACGTCAACGCTTATTACGCAGAACTTGTCGGTGCCTCTCAACGATCGCAAGGATTTCGTCAACGACCAGTTGTGGTTCATCATGTTGCACAAAGTGTCCGCTCGCGTTGGCGAAGACATGCCTGATGTGCGGATACTCGGACACCCAACGTTGATGGAGCGTGACTTTGATGTCATTCACTCCTTTCATAAATGAAAAACTGGATTCCGGCATGTTCATTCCTGTGATCACCGTGGTTGGAATGTGACGAGCAAATCCAATAGACTTGATCTTGTTGTTATTTTCCTCAAAGTAATCAGCTTCACTTCTGATACCTTCTGGCCAGTTAGGATCCCGGCCGTATACTTTCAGACTGTCGTACTTCCTTGCATCGTCCGGGCCCTTCAGGCGTTTGAACTCATCCTCCATGTATTCCACCGTTGCGTCTACAAGTACGATTCCTGCTACCTTGTCGGGATGAAGATGGGAGAAATAGCGAACGATATGTCCGCCCATTGAATGCCCGACCAAGACATACGGAGCCTCGGCATTCTCATGCTGCAGAATTTGGTTGAGCTCGAAAACAAGAGTGTCTAGACTTCGGTTTGCGGAGAGCGCCTCGGACTCGCCAAGACCGGGCCGATCATAGGAAATCGTACGCGTGAGCTTGGCCACCTTCGGTTGCACGTGCATCCAGGTTCTCGCACGGTCACCAAAACCATTGACAAAGACAACCACGGGTATGCCCTCGCCCATGTCGATCAAGTGCTGACGCCTTCCTCTGATGTCGATAAACCTGTCTTCGGGCTTTTTGGAGCATGCGATGCTGATCAGCAAAAGAATAACAATGGAGGATCTCATACCGGAAGGTAAGAAAATCTCACACCACGCACTCAATCATCTTCGGTACTGAAGGTCTCCACATCCCCGTAGACAACACCGTTCTGCGTTTCAACAAACGCGCGAACCGTGAACGAAGACCATTTTGAAAGTCGGGTGCGGTCGCTAATGAAAAAGATGCCTTTGCCGAGACTGCCTGGTTTCTTTACCTCCCAGGTGCCATACCGGCTCTCCCAGGCGAATCCGTAGGCAACGATCGTGTCTGTTGGGTTAAGATGCTCAACTTCGCCACGAAATTTACGGCTTGATGACGAGCTGTTGGCAACATCGAGTGTCTGAACAACAGGAGCTTGTGGTTCATCGCTTTCGGCACAGCTGAAACAAAAAAGAAGGGATGTGATAAGAGGGAGTAGTGTAAATCGCATGCTCCCGATCTATTAAAATTATGCCTGGTTCCCAGTTCTGCTAAACGTCTCTATCCAGTATGGCGAGCGGTTCTCATTTTTTATGATGAATGCAGGTCCTTATGTAGGCGATAAAATTTCTAAGTCGCGACCGCAACGAAACGGGTAAAGGGTTGACCAGACGGTTTGGATTGAATCAATTACTGGCCAATATCATATTTCCACCAAAACACGAGAGGGCTGTATTAGAATATTCGAGGAGAAAAATTCTTCAACTCCCGCGAAGTTTGAAGAGGTCTATACTGACGCGCTGGTCAAAATCGATGAGATGGCGGAGCGCTACTAACAATCGGGTCATTCTCTTGACTATATCCAGCACACTACGATAGAGGAAGCTGTTGGGATTTCCAATCGTGCTAAAGCGATTGAATCCTTACCAACTACAAGCCGTTGCCTGAGAGGGACCGAAACGTCTAAGGCTCGCGCAGGATGCTGACGATGAGGGCACTGGCGCGTTGATGAGTGACTTACATTCGCGAACGTGAAAAATCGTTCGGATATACAACTCAGCCACGCCCAAAAAATCATCCTGATTTGCTCCGATTTTATAAAATATTCACGCTTTTTTTTGCAGAAAAGGGCAGTAAACCTATATTTGCACCTCGATTTACAACAGAGGGCAGCCAAAAGCCGCCCGATGTCTAAATAGAAGGATTGGTCTGGTAGTTCAGCTGGTTAGAATGCCTGCCTGTCACGCAGGAGGTCGCGGGTTCGAGTCCCGTCCAGACCGCGGAAGCCTTGAATTTAATAGATTCAAGGCTTTTTTTTTGCAGCAGTTGAACAAACAGTTGAACGACTGAGGAATTTCAGCGACGCTGGGACGTGTCGGGGATGTGGGGATCTACGTGCGGTTCATTCGAGCGATCTGTCCGATTTTAGGTTCGTGAAAGTTACGATTGAATCAGTTGGTCATGACCTTATCGCCAATGCTTCCAGCGACCAATACCTGCTCGCTGACGCGAGCTTTTGGGTTGCATTTTCCACGACCTCGACTGAGCCAGAATTTAAGGTCTTCGACCCGCATTATCGCCTAATTGATTTGTGCAATCTTCAATTCAACTGCCTTCCTACGGTCCTGACGCTGAAGCTTGCCTTTCTAAAAACGTTGCTTCAGCTTGAACCCTTTGATTCGATAACTTTTATTTCAAACCTCTGGAGGAATGAAGGTGAGGTCGTACGTAAAAGAAATCTTGTGAAGACGGCTGAGTTAATCAGCTATGCACGAACAGTTTTAAACGATTGCCCTAATGCTGAAGAACTTAGCCTTTCGGCTTTCGGTCAAACTCACTACGAGCTTTTGGCCAAGGTCGACTTAATCAGAGAAGTGCTGCTACATGAAATCGTAAGTTCCAAACCCTTGAATACCCATGTACCTAAGTGGAAAGGCAAGTCCATGCAATTCATTGAGTTGATCTCTATCGGAATTGAACTGGACTTGTTCGAGGGCACGAACCAAAATGAAATCTGCAACTCATTATTAAAAGCGTTCCAGGTAGAAGCCGAATCGGATCAACCTATCTATAAACAACGATTCAATGCTCTCTTTAAGCGCTCCAAGATTCAACTAACTTTGATCGCGGATTACATCAACAAAGTCGAGGGCGCAAAGAAAATGAAGATCAGCTTCTCTAAAGAATTCGATATTTAAAATTTACCGACCTGGGCAGGATGCGACTCCCTCCTAATGGATAGAAAAATATTTCCTCGAGGACGGCTCGCATTGGATTTACCAAAATAAATAACGAAGGGGCTAGATCGCCCCTTGTTCAGCGAAAGAGTAGTAGCCGTCACGGGTCAGGATGATGTGGTCAACGACTTCAATGTCGATGATTTTGCCTGCGTCAGATAGCCTCCTGGTGAGATCGGTGTCGGCTTTGCTGGGTGTGAGGTTGCCAGAGGGGTGGTTGTGCGCGAGGATGACGGCAGAGGCGTTGGCTTTCAGCGCAGCGATGAAAACTGATCTTGCGTCTACCGCGCAGCCCGCGGTCGTGCCGGTCGAGGCTCTGTAAATTCCAAGGACGTGTTTCGCCCTATTAAGAAGGAGTACGTGGAATTGCTCTATGAAGTCGATCTTGCTGTCGTCCCAGCATTGTCTGAAAACATCGGATGCTTCCTGAGCGCAAGTGACCTTCGGGCGGAGGGTTGGATTGACTTTGGCTCTGTAAGAGAGTTCGACTTCTGCGACCTGGAATAATGTGTTTTTGAGGCTTTCCATAATATGAGATTAAAATTATGGTGCACCATCACGGAGGGTGGCCGGCTTGTCAAAAGGAAACGGAATAAATTTGCAAACAACTAAGGCCGAAGGCTCCTTCAATTTTATGCCGTAGTCTTTTGACAAGACGATGCATTGCCACCCGGAGTTTTTTGCGCCAGAATTTAAATCTCAGATGGAAAGGCAAAATCCTGCACCGTGGTCGGATGTAATCGATCTTGCATCTGCAATGCTACGCTGTCTTGGGAGGAGGCCTTTAGAATTTTTGGTATCTTAAACCAAACTTTAATGATGACAGGGACTATCCTCGAGCAAAAGATTTCTACTGGTACGCGACTCGGATCGATGCTGCTGGATCATATGATAATGGGCTTTGCCGCGGGGCTTTTTCTTGTCCCATCAATTGCAGTTTCCATCTATAGCAGCTTTAAGGAGGGTGGAGTGATGTTTGAGGACGGGCCTGGTGGGTTGGTTTATCTCTCCTACTTAGGGTTTGCCATTTACCTGGCTAAGGATTGCGTGCAAGGCAGAAGCCCGGCAAAACGGTTATTGGAATTACAGGTCGTCAAGAATTCGACAGGTGAACCTGCATCTCCGGTGCGATGCGTGCTAAGGAATTTCTTGTGTTTCCTCTGGCCGATAGAAGTGCTGGCAGCGCTGATCAATCCTGAGCGGAAAGTCGGAGATTATGTTGCAGGGACGCGCCTCGCTCCTTTCAATAAAAATCATGCATCCAACAAAATTGATTTTTGGCAGATTGCGCTGGCCCTTGCGCTGGCGTATGGATTTACTTATATCTTTATGTATCCGTTTTCTCAATTGCCGTACTGACGAAACACGCGCCTTATTAGCATCGCATGCCGATCCAGGAATCCGACAAGAAAGTTTTTTCGCTATTAGAAGTTACGGCTAGCATACAGCGGACGTTGTCCGAGAGGTATTCGAAGTCCTTTTGGGTTAAGGCCGAGATGAACAAGCTCAACTATTATTCCCAGTCGGGCCACTGTTTCCCTGAGCTTGTAGAGAAAAATGACGGGAAGGTGATTGCACAATTACGGTCAGTCTTGTGGAGCGATACGTACCTGAAATGCAACCGGAAATTCCAGCGGGTGCTAAAGGAGCCTTTGCGGGATGGCATCAAAATACTTTTTGAGGCAAGGATCAATTTCGATGCTGTGCATGGTCTTTCGCTTGTGATCCTGGACATCGATCCATCGTACACCCTTGGCGATCTCGAGCGCGAGAAGCAGGAAACAATCCAACGCCTTGTTAGGGAAGACATTGCCGGACGAAATAAATCGTTGCCTTTTCCTCTCCTGCCCCAGCGCGTTGCGGTGATCTCGGTGGAAAGCAGCAAAGGGTATGTAGATTTTGACAGGGTCATTTCGTTGAATACTTTCGGATACCGGTTCTTTACCATGCTTTTTCCTGCGGTTCTCCAAGGCGACCGGTCTATTGACTCTATTATATATCAGCTGAGCAGGGTACGGAAGGTGATCGGCCACTTTGATTCAGTTGCCATTATACGTGGTGGTGGCGGAGATGTCGGTTTGTCGAGCTATAATAGTTACAGGCTCGCGCGCGAGATAGCGCTATTCCCTATTCCCGTGCTGACAGGGATCGGGCACGCAACGAACGAAACGGTGGCTGAGATGGTCGCAAACTACAATGCAATCACGCCAACGAAGCTTGCCGAATATTTGCTGCAGTGTTTTCACAACGTCGCTGTGCCTGTCAAAGATGCAGAACAAAAAATCCATGACAAAGGAATTCAGATGATCGAACGTGAGAAAAATTCCTTTCATACCGAAGTGAAACTTTTCCGGTCCGTTACAGAAAACCTTCTCTTAACGAATAAACACGATCTTACCATCTTTGCCTCTACTCTACATCATCAGTCGATGTCCATATTTAAGACATCGGGCCAGCAACTGGAATTTGTTCGCGATGTCGTGGCAAAGCGGTCGAAAGATATGATCCGTTTGAAATCACTGGAAATGCGTCAGGCGACAAGTCATCTGAAAGGGGATGTTCGAGAGACGCTGAACACCAATTCAATGAGCGTTACGAAATTACAGGCTGGTCTCCCGGTGCAGGCCACGCGCGTTATTAACACAGCTGCGCTTCAGTTAGGATTTTTGGAAAAGAACATTAACAACATGGATCCGAGGAATGTATTGCGGCGTGGCTATAGTATCACCTTGCGCAATGGCAGCGCGGTGAAGGACATCAATGACCTTAAGGAAGGTGACACGATTACCACCGAAGTCTTCAATGGGAAAATAACAAGTACGATCTCTAATCTTCACAAAGAATCAAATGAGCAATAACGACGTCAAGTATACAGAAGCGTTTAATGAACTTCAACAGATTGCCTCGGAGATCGAGCAAGGGGAAATTTCAATTGATGAGCTTGCGGAAAAAGTGAAACGCGCGGCTGTTCTGATCAGGGTATGCAAGGCGAAGCTTTCGGCCACGGAAGAAGATGTTAACACGATTCTACGGGAGTTGGATTCGGCAAGTGAGTGAAAAGAATTTGATCAATGGTGTGGAGTGTAATTTTTTGTTGATTATGTATCGGGAAGTGATCTATGGAAGGCGTTGAAAATCAGGTCGGTCTAAAATCGGCAATGAATTGACTGCGGCCACTCATCCCCAAATTTCTACAAATCCACAGTGACTGATCTCGAGTACATTCCTTTACCTCCTACCATAACGGAATTTATTTTCCCTGCTACAACGGAAAGCTCAGCCGTAAGAACACTTGGAGACGGTTCATCCATAAACCACCCCTGCTCAATCAAAAACTTTTCTTTTTTCCGGCCCAGCACATCGTAGAGATAGCAAGCGAGAGGCCCAGCGGCCATGCCTGTCCCGGCTTCCTCGAGGATGCCATACCTAGGCGCAAACATTCTGGTACTGGCGTCTCTTCCTTCCGTATTCGTCTGCTCACTGAATACATAATATCCGATCAGGTCGAACTCAGCACTCAATTTCGAAATTGCATCAAAATCAGGCTTTACGAGTCGCAAGTGATCAAGCGTTTTCACAGGAATAATCGCAAACGCATTGCCCGTGTTTACAATTTCAATCGGAGCACGTTCAGGCAAATGCTCCGGCTGCAAACCAAGCGAATCCAAAAATTGCCTGGTTCTCGGACCGGCCGAAACGTATGTTGGCCGAAGTTGTTCCATGAACGCCATATCCCCTTTCAGAACAATGTCCCTTCTTCCATCCAGTATCTCTTTTGAAGAAACTTCGCCATTTAACAGACCCGATTGCACCAGATAGGAAAACGTTGCAATGGTGGCATGCCCGCAATCAGCGATTCTCCGGTT
>DASWTP010000235.1:0-39811 GCA_036402075.1 Chryseosolibacter sp.
AGATCAGGTCTTCCACAACCACAACCTTCTGGCCTTTCGTGATTTTTCCTTCGATCAGGTTTTCCATTCCATGATCCTTGGGTTTGGGCCGAACATAGACAAATGGCAACGAAAGCTGGTCGGCAACCAGAGCTCCCTGGGCGATGCCGGCCGTAGCCACGCCCGCAATACCTTCAACCGTGTGAAAATTTTCTTTGATCGCATCCACAAGTGAGTTACGGATGGACGTGCGCACATCAGGGTATGACAGGGAAATGCGGTTATCGCAATAAATAGGCGATTTCCAGCCCGAACTCCACGTAAAAGGTTTCTGTGTGTTCAGCTTGATCGCTTCAATTTTCAAGAGTAATTCGGCTATCCGGGCAGCGGTTTCAGCCTGCACTTTAATGATTGGCATAAGCCTCAAAAATAGACGGAATTTCCGGTTGGGAAAAATGATCGTTATGCAATCGAAAGCGTAACCGCATTTTCCCGAAAACTTTGGTTAAAATCCAGCAAAGTGCTTGTCCCCTTCCGATTATTTTATTCTTTTGCAGGGAGAGGAGTTTTACCTGGTTCTGAATGATCATTTTTATCAACGACATTCCTGTCCGTATCTTAAAGCCCGGTGAAAAGCCTGATCCTGGCCGTTATAATCAAAGCATTGACGCAGGCCGCGAAGCAGTAACACCTGCCAGGCTCATCCATCATGTGTGGATCGACAACGTGAATGAAACCAGCTTTGAAACCATTCTCAGTCTTCTGAATTCCAAAGTGCCAACGAACGTGCTGAGCCTGATTCTCAGTGTTATCGATTATGAGGCCATCCAGGATTTCCTGGAGAAAAAATTCAAGATCGTAAAAGCGGCAGGCGGACTGGTGCGGAAAAAGGAGAAGATCCTGATGATCTACCGCTTGAAGAAATGGGATCTGCCGAAGGGGAAGAAAGAGAAGAATGAAAAGTATAAACAAACCGCAGTGAGGGAAGTCGGGGAAGAATGCAACATTGATGTAAAGCTGGGCCAGAAAATTTGTACCACCTGGCACACCTACACGATGAACAAGCGTGCCATGCTCAAGAAAACGAAATGGTACGTCATGGACAGCCTCGATGACTCGCGCATGAAACCCGCAACGGAAGAAGACATCGAAGAAACGCGCTGGATGAGCAGAAAGGAAGTTTACCACGCCCTCGAACATTCCTACAAATCCATTCAATACGTGTTCGAGCAGTATTACGAGAAAGCCGAGAAGAAGCTGAAAGCTTAGGCTGCGAGCTTCGTGCTCCGAGCTCCGAGCTGACTGATCAGATGAAGGCACCCTCACAACCTCACCTCGCCTGTCCCGAGCTTTGGCGGGAAGCCGGCACAATAACTATAAAACAGTGGACTGATTATCGAGAGGCCTATCTTCGCCAACACGTAGCTTCGGGCAGACCCATCAAACAGGAAAGACTTACGTCAACCAAACGCAAACAATCTCGCAGCTCGTAGCTGGAAACTCGCAGCTAGCTCAGCTTATACGGTAAGAAATCGCTCACATCCCCGCCATACTTTACAGTGACGCCAGGAGCATTGTCGATTGAAACTGGAGACGATGCTTGACCAGTATCTCGCTGGTCTATTACTCGAAATGACGGTGGTCGAGGTGGTTTGCTAGGGGCTTCGAGCAGACTCATCAAATCGAAGCAGAAACATTCAAACAACACGTACCAGGCTCGCAGCTCGTGGCTCGTAGCTCGCAGCTCGCAGCTAACTCAGCTTATACGGCAAAAAATCGCTCACATCCCCGCCATACTTATGCACTTCGCGAATGATCGAAGAATTGATCCACGCAAGCTGCGGTGTAGTGATCAGGAAGACAGACTCCAGCTGATGATTCAGCTTTCGGTTGATCTGCGAGATGCTATTTTCATATTCGAAGTCGGTGGTATTTCGCAAGCCGCGCAGTAAGTATTTTGCGTTGAACTTCTTGGCATACTCCGCGGTGAGTTCCGCATACGTCTGAACCTGGATGTTGGGATAATTTTGAAAGGTGCTTCTGATCTTATCAACCATCAGGTCAATCGGGAAGTAACGATTGCTTTTCTGGCTATTGTACCCGATGGCAATAACAATCTCATCAAAGATCTGTAGCCCGCGCAGCACAATGTCTTCGTGGCCTTTGGTGAAGGGATCGAACGACCCTGCGAACAATGCGACTTTTCTTTCTGCCATGATTTGACTCGCTAAGCAACTATTTTTTCCCGTGCAGCAATTGCATGCCGTAAAGATCAAAGAAGTGGTGGTCTTGCACCTCATCGAACATATACCCGAAAGTCAAAAATTTCGGACGATGCCCGAAGACTACGTTGTTAATGTATTTGTAAAACTCGTTGTAGTGCGGTGAATTTTTGCCAATATACCCCCACAACACAACCTGGCTGTTTTGCTGGCTCAGGTTCAGGGACTTGAGCACGAGCATAATGTACCTGATGTAGTCGGAGAATTGCTTGATGGCAAACTGATTATAGTAAAGCAAGCTTCCGTTCCGGCATGACATGATGTGAAGCTTGAACCGGTCAACGTAAATGTATAAGGAATTGTCTTTTTTGTAAGTCGAATAATTGGTCAGCGTTTCAATGAGCACGGCCGACTGATGCATGAGTACCAGCTTGGCGTTCGGGTATAAACCCTGCAGCCATTTTTTTAGGGCCGATGACATGGCAAAAACGGTAACCGCCTTTGTCTTGGGGTTCAAGATCGACTCGACTTCTTCGTCATCCTCCACATAAGCGTTAAACCTGAGGTATTCGCTTTTCGCTTCTTCAAGGAAAAGGGCTTCGGGTACCTGGACATATTTGTTGTTCTTGATCGAGACTTTGATGCCTTTCCAGAACGCGGCACGGAGAAAGGCGTGCGCATCGAAAAGTTGATCGAGAATCTGAAGGAGCTCGTCAGGAGATGCCTGGGAAGGAAAAACATAATCCTCCAGGAGAAGCATTCGGTTTTCCTGGTCATCGACTACTCCAATCTGAAGGTCGCGGAAGCCAATATTGATCAGCAGCTGATATTGATGAATGAGGTCCTCGTCAAATCGCTCATCCTTGATTTTTTTTATGAGCTTAAAATTGAGCACTGCTGTCTGCAAGTTATTGGCGTTAAGGTGTTTTCATATATCCTACAAGTATAAAGATTTTATGGGGTTTTACGAAGTAAGGCGCGGCCGATGTTGACTAAATCCTGAAAAATCCACGTAAAGTCCGCAGGTCATCCGGTGTTTGTACCAGCCGGAAAATTCCATGCAGTTCTTCTTCCGGTAGCGTGAACAGTTCCGATGCAGCCATGAATTTTACATTTTTGATGATCTGGATCTCAGGGTCAAAACCTTTTTGAAGTTTACCCTCCGTCTCGGCAATAGAATAAAAAAGCTCGATGGAGTGAATGGGGTGTTGAATATATTCACATCCGAAGAGAAATTCCCCAGGTGCCACGCGAAACCCCGTCTCCTCAAGGAATTCTTTCTTGATCGCCTCCTCGATCGATTGTCCAAACTCGACTCCGCCACCCGGAGGCGCCCAGAAGTTCGTTGGCGTAATCCCCGCGTGATTCACCATCAATAGCTTGTCACCATGCCAGCACAGCCCACAAGCCCGCACCCGTACTTTATTTCCGTATACTTTAGCAACTTCTTTGTCCATCTTCCTGTTATTATACCAAGGTCGTAAAAAAACTGGTCTTTAAGTTGCTCGAACAGACCGGTAACGCCATTCATCTAAAAATGTACTAACGGTACTCCATTGACCGTTACATTTGTAAACCTGACAGCATGATAAAGTATCTTACACTCGCGATCGTTTTTATTTTGGGCAGCCACGGCACCCAGGCGCAAACTGCTGTTCAACACGATGGCCCTGTCATTACCTTTGAAAAAAAATCGCACGACTTTGGCGATATCATCCAGGGTGAGAAAGTTGAATATGTTTTCACTTTCTCCAACACCGGCACCGAGCCGCTGATCATCACAAATGTAGAAGTTACGTGTGGGTGCACTACACCCAAAGGCTGGCCGCGAGACCCGATTCCTCCAGGCGGAAAAGGCGAGCTAACCGTGGCCTTCAGCACCGCTGGAAAAATTGGACGCCAGAACAAACCTGTGATTGTTGTAAGCAACGCGGTTAATTCGGAGGGCAATCGCCTTTCATTCTCAGCAAACATTCTGGAGAAAAGTCAGGCGCAATAACAGTGAGTCTGCATCTTATTTTCTCTTGCCAACGCCCATCATCAGGAACAGCCATCCAGTAATAAGCGCACCACCTCCTAGCGGTGTAATGGCGCCAAACCATGTCTGGCCACTTAACGAAAGCCCGTAAAGGGTTCCACTGAAAATCACAATTCCAATTAAAAAGAAAATGGCTGCAAGCCTGAGTTTTCTGTCATCGAAAAACTCCATAAATAAACCGGTGAGCAAAAGAGCAAGGGTGTGGTAGAACTGATAGCGTACTGCAAGCTCGAACGTTTCCGTTCGTTGATTTTCAACGAGGATGTTTTTGAGTACATGTGCTCCAAAAGACCCGATTGAGACTGCTAGTGCTCCGGCAATAGCGCCTGCCAAAAGTGTTGTTTTTTGATTCATCGTTTAGTGGTTGTAATCGCGGTTTCCAAAAATAGCCGTTCCCACACGAACCAGGGTGCTGCCAAACTGAATGGCCTCGAGGTAATCGCCACTCATGCCCATCGACAACGCTTTCATCTTCATATTCGAAGGAAGTTGTCTGCTTTTCAATTTGTCAAAGAGCATTCGAAGCGAGCGGAATTCATTCTTGACTTGCTCTTTATTTTCCGTAAAGGTTGCCATGCCCATCAGCCCAACCACATTCACATTTTGTAGCTTTTCAAATGCACCCTCGATCAGCAATTTTTCAATCTCCTCCTCCGAAAACCCAAACTTCGTTTCCTCGGCAGCAATGTGAACCTGCAGGAGGCATGAGATTACCCGGCCAGCCTTTTGGGCCTGCTTATTGATCTCCTCCAATAATTTAAAGCTGTCGACCGAGTGAATGAGATGTATGAAAGGAGCGATGTATTTCACCTTATTAGACTGCAGGTGGCCGATCATGTGCCACTCGATGTCTTTGGGAAGCGCCTCGTATTTTGGAACCAGTTCCTGTACCTTATTTTCTCCAAATTTGCGCTGGCCGGCCTCATAGGCTTGCTGAATAGCTTCCGCGGGATGTGTTTTCGAGACTGCAATCAGTTCGCAGGTGGGTGGCAACGTTGCTTTAAAGGCTGACAATCTGTTTTTTATGCTCATCAAAACCGACAATTCTTCGGTAAATTTAGGCAGGAATTTAATGTAATAGTAAGCAAACGATTGATTTGGGGCGTAATCGTTTTCCTGCCTATTTTTGACCCTTAAGCTGTCGATAAAAAAGACTTATGGCGATCCTCGGAACATTGTTGAAAAAAGGAATCCGCATCCGTGAGATGCTGGAGCAGGAATATACATCCCCGTTTGACTTGCAAAAGAAAGAACTGAAGGAACTCCTGATCACGGCCAACGGAACTGAGTTTGGAAAATATTACAACTTCCAGGACATCCTCAACGCCTTTAAGCAGGGCGATCGCGAGTTCTACAAACGTTTCCGCACCAAAGTTCCCATTCATACTTACAACAAGATCTATAACGACTGGTGGAAGCTGGCTCAAAAAGGAATTAAGAATGTTTGCTGGCCCGGTCGTGTGAAATACTTCGCCCTGAGTTCTGGTACGTCAGAAGCCGCTTCGAAATATATACCTGTTACCAAAGACATGACGAAGGCAATCCAAAAGACCAGCGTCAGACAGATCCTTACACTCTCGAAATATGACCTGAAGCCGGAAGCATTCGAAGCCGGCATTCTCATGCTTGGCGGAAGTACACACCTTAATCACAAGGGAAGTTTTTTTGAAGGTGACCTTAGCGGCATCCAGGCGGCTCGTCTGCCATTCTGGTTTCAGCATTTTTATAAGCCTGGTAAAAAGATTGCGAAGAACCGAAACTGGGATGTCAAGCTCGACCAGATCGCACGCAACGCGAAGGACTGGGATATTGGAATTATTGTTGGTGTACCCGCATGGATCCAAATCCTGCTGGAGAAAATAATCAAGTACCACAAGCTCAACAATATTCACGAGATCTGGCCAAACCTGATGGTGTATGTACACGGGGGCGTCTCGTTCGACCCGTATCGAAAAGGTTTTGAAAAACTGCTGGGCCGACCGATCTATTATATTGAAACCTACCTGGCATCAGAAGGATTTATTGCTTTCCAGGCGTACCCAAACAGGCGTACTATGCGTCTTGTGTTGAACAATGGAATATTTTATGAGTTTGTGCCCTTTGAAGAAAAGAATTTCGATTCGAACGGGGAAGTGAAGCCTGATGCGGAAACACTGCTCATCGATGAAGTCGAAGAAGGGAAAGAATATGCGCTGTTGCTGTCGACCTGTGCTGGCGCGTGGCGCTATTTGATCGGTGACGTAATTAAATTTACGTCATTGGAAGAATCAGAGATCGTGATCACGGGACGCACCAAGCACTTCCTGAGCTTATGTGGCGAACACCTTTCTGTCGATAATATGAACAAAGCCATCGAGCTTGTGGCCAACGACCTGAACATCGGCATTCCTGAATTCACCGTTGCAGGGATTCCGTACGACTCGCTGTTTGCCCACCATTGGTTTGTTGGAACAGACGATAAGGTTGATGGCAAATTGCTGAAAGAAAAACTCGATCAACATCTGAAATTGCTTAACGATGACTACGCGGTTGAACGCAGTGCAGCGCTCAAAGAAGTTTTTGTAGACGTGCTTCCGCTCAGAACATTTTATGAATGGATGGAATCGAAAGGTAAAGTAGGTGGACAGAATAAGTTTCCGAGGGTGATGAAGAAGGCGCAGTTGGATGAATGGAAATCATTCCTTCAATCACGGGCGAATGGAAAGCATTCTTAACGGTATCGTCTCCGGCATTGTGCTGGCGTTTCTCATCGGGCCAGTATTCTTCACAATCCTTCAAACCAGTATCGAGCGCGGTTTTCGGAGTGGCTTTTTCGTGGCCATTGGTGTGTCGTTAAGCGATGCCATTTACATCGCCATCTGTTACATGGGCGTGTACCAGCTTTTCGACAAAGGTAACTTCAAAGAATATCTGGCTTATTTTGGCGGTGCCGTGCTCCTGGTCATGGGATTCTATTACCTGTTCGTTAAAAGTCGGAAGCTGGCTAAATACGATCCGATGACTGTGGAGGCGAAGAGCCCACTCCGGTTAATGTTCAAGGGTTTCATCATCAATGGGCTGACACCCATGGTTTTTATTTTCTGGCTCGGGACTGTTGGCGTAGCGACAACAAAACTTGGTTACTCGACACCTGGCAAGGCAATTCCCTTTTTTGCGGCAATTGTGAGCACCGTCTTCATCACCGACCTGATCAAAGCAAAACTTGCCGACAGGCTTCGTCTCGTCATGACCCCTAAATTTATTCGCACGCTCAATCTGGTGCTTGGCTTTGTCCTGCTAATATTTGGTGGACGCCTGATCTTTATGGCCAACGAGTTTCACGTACTTTAATCCTGCAACACATTGGTGACGAACGTGCTCTTCAGCGCCAGCCACAACAGGAAGAAACAAATGGCCCACTGCAGGTAAACGAAATAATAATCAGAGGTGTCTTTGAATCGGGTCTCTTTGATTTCTGCTTTCTCGTATTGATCAATTTTGGCAAACACCTGAACGAGTGCCTGGTTGTCTGTGGCACGGAAAAATTGTCCCCCGCCAATTTCGGCCATCTTGCGCATGGTCGTTTCATCAACGGTATTCTCGATCATGTTCGGCTTGCCAAAAAAATCTTTTCCGTAAGGTACAAGTCCTTCTTTGCCCACTACGATCGTGTAAACGCGAATATTGTAAGCGGAGGCAAGTTCCGCTGCTGTAATCGGATCAATATTTCCGGCCGTATTGTCACCATCGCTGAGGAGTATACAAACTTTCGACTTCGAGTCACTTTCGCGCATGCGGTTTGTAACGACTGCCATGGCGCTCCCGATCGCTGTCCCGCGATTCTCGATCATCTCAAAATTAATCTCATTGATGTACGAACGCAGCAAGTCGTAGTCGGTCGTAAGCGGAGCCAGTGAGAAAGCATCGCCTGAGAAAACAACGATACCGATCCTGTCTTGAACGCGCCCCTGGATGAAATCAAGTGCCACGCGTTTGGCAGCCTGCAACCGGTTGGGCGTAAAGTCTTCAATCTGCATGGATTGAGAAATATCCAGGGCAATCATAATGTCGATTCCCTCTGTCCATTGCTCAACCTTCTCGTTTGTTTTCTGCGGCCGCGCCAGGGCAAGCACAATCAGCAACATCGCGATCATCATCAGCAGCTCGGGAATGAGCCTGATAAGGTTCAATGGTGATGTGAAAAGATCTTTCTGTGAGACCGCCACCGGAAGTTTTTGATTAAAATAAAATCGCAACAACCAGCGCAGAATGAAGACGATAGGTACGAGAAGGAGGAGCCACAGGAATTCCGGATGCTCCCATGAAAAATTTCCAAGCGTGGAGGGCTGATACCACTCCAGCGAATACCACGGTGCCGAATAGTCGCTATCCATGTTGCACCTCCTGAAGTTTTTTCATAAATCGTTGGTCGGCAAATGCACGCAGTTGCTCAAAAGGAGTGACTACCGTTGGCTGATCCGCATAAATTGCCCGATCGATTTGTTTCAGATTTGTCGCGAGCGTTTCGTCCTTGGTTACCATCAGCGTTTCGCGCGTGGTCAGTTTTGTAAACGGATATGGCTCGAGCACTTCCATATACTTTTTCCAGAACGTCAGTGCTTTTTCAGCATGGTTGCTTGAAAAGCCGGTCTGGAGCCTCTGTACGATTTCACCATACTTTGTGACAAACTCGTTGTGTCTGCGTTGCAACCGCTTCGCCCTGTAGTAACGCGCAATCCGCTTTCCAAAAATTGCCCAAACTATAATGGCGACTATAGCGAGAATACCGCCAGCAATGATCAGAATCCAATAGTTGAACTGATACGGCACCTTCTCATACGCTGTATTCATTTTCAGCGGAAGCTGATCGGCAGAAAGTGAATCAGGCACCTCGGCAACCAGTTGCTCGATGAGAATTGTGTCGCTTGCAGATTCAAATGCGGTGCAATCCTGTGGCTGAATAATGTACACCGGAAGTTTAAGGTATTGCTCGCGGTCAACTTCAAACGTGCTGAAATAATACACTGCGCTGTCTACACTGACCCGATCGCGAGTCCTGGTGGCGAAGTATTCCTTTTTTTCAAATTCAAACGTTGAAAACTTGAATGTCGAATCTGGAAAGAGAATGTTAAGACTGTCGCCATAGTGCGCGGACAGGTAAAATCCGGTGGTTTCTCCAATCTTAATACTGTCGGCAAGAAAGCCAGCACGCACGTCAACCGTTTGTGCAGCCGTGGGCGAAAAAAAGAATAGCATCGCTGGAAGAAGTATACTAAATCCAGCACGACTTGAGAACATTTTACTAGCGATCAAACTCCCCATGCTGCTTACGTAGTTTTAAGGGATTTGTTTCTGACTTTGAAAAGCTTCAGAAGCTTTGGAACGTAATCTTCGTCTGTATCGAGCGAAATGAAATTGATTTGATGTTTTCGGCTGAATGACTCGAGGGCGGTTTTACGATCAGCATAGCGCTTCACTATCTTATCGCGGAAATCTCCGAATGATGTATTGATCCACAGCGTACGGTGACTCTCTTTATCTTCGATTGGGATAATGCCAAGTTTTGGCAGACGCGTTTCACGCTTATCACTCACGTGAATGACCACCAGGTCGTGCCTGCGTGCCAATGATTTTAGATTATGAAAATAGCCTTCGTCAATGAAGTCGGAAATCAGGATAACTACGCTTCTCCGCTTGATGGTGTTCAACGCGAAGGAAATTGCCTTGCTCAGGTTGGTCTTTGCCGACCGGGGCTTAAGTTTAGCGAGCGCAGAAATAATTTCATAGGCCTGCAGGTTGCCTTTGGTAGGCTTCAGGTATTTCTCTTTTACATCTGAAAAACAGATGAGGCCTACATGGCTTGATTCTTTGCCGGCCGAAAGTGCAAGCACGCCACAGATCTCTTTGCCGATGTCTGCCTTTGTGCGACCGGGGCTTCCAATGTTCTCTGAAGCGCTGACATCCAGGATGAAGAATACCGTTTGCTCCTTCTCCTCACGAAAGGTTTTTACAAAAGTGCCGTGACCCTTCGCAGTCACATTCCAGTCTATGGTTCGAATGTCGTCTCCATACTGGTATGGGCGCACGTCATCGAATTCCAACCCCGATCCCTTGAAGATGGAATGGAAATCTCCCTGCATTTGGCTGTTGATCGCCTTGCGGATCTGGATTTCGTAACGCCTTAATTTCCTCAGTAAATCTTTCACGGCTCGTTATTTGCTCACCAGGTGCGGGGCACAGTTGGTTTGAAAATACTTGTTGGCCCCAAAATAGGATAATTATGAGTATTTTGCGCATCCATTTAAGGAGAATAGGTCATTATAAACTGTGAAAGGTTTCATCAAAATCAAGAACGTGTTTTTTGCGGCAGTCATCGGATTTTCCGCACTGCTTTCGTGTTCAAAACCCGAAGAGAAACGGCCTGACTACATCCTGACGCAGGAACAAATGGTAGAAGCCTTGGCGGAAGTATACATAGCCGAACAGAAGGTTCAGCGACTGACGCTTAATACTGACACAGCCGCTGCGATCTTTGGAACGATGGAAAAAAAGGTGTTTCAGAACTTAAACATTCCCGATTCTGTTTTCCGTGCGTCTTTCGATTATTACATGGACCACCCAATTGAAATGGAAATGATTTATGCTGCTCTCGTAGACTCCCTTCAATTGCGTGAGCAGCGCGTAACACGCCAGGCACCACAATGATTTTCCCGGATTCGTTGGAAGAAAAACTCGGGGTTGACCAGATTCGCCAACGCCTGAAATCCTTTTGTTTCTCGGGTGCAGGAGCCGCCTGGGTTGACCGGATGCGCTTTGGAGTTGATGCTGAATTCATCAAGATTCTCCTTCGACAAAGCCTGGAGTTCAAACAGATTCTTGAGAAAGGCGAAAATTTTCCCTCGCAACATTATTTTGATGGTGACGACTGGCTGAAGCGAATTGCGCTTGAAGGAAACTACCTCGAGGCTGACGAATTTCTGAAGTTAGCCCAAGCCCTCGATACCATTCTTCAGAGCCGCGCATTTCTCACCAAAGCGAAAGAAATTTATCCTCAGCTTCACAAGCTTGCTGAGCCGGTCACGATCACTTCGCAGGTGCCGCAAATGATCCACGATAAGATCGATGAACGTTCGCTGGTGAAGGATTCTGCAAGCCCTGACCTTGGAAAAACCAGGAAGCGGTTGCGGGAAGAACAAACGCGCCTCAGGCGCCTTGCCGACCATTTGTTCCGCCAGGCGGTGGAGCAGAAGTGGGTGCCGGAGGGAGCGCTGCCAACCATCCGCGAGGGAAGACTCGTTATCCCGATTCAGGCCGAACACAAACGGAAGCTCAAAGGATTCATTCTCGATGAATCCGCTACCGGCCAAACGGTGTTTATGGAACCCACCGAGATGCTGGAGACCAACAATGAGATTCGGGATCTCGAGCATGCTGAGAAACGGGAAGTAATTCGTATCCTGAAATCACTGACCGATGATATGCGGACAAGACTGAATGAATTGAGGCTTTCATTCCAGTTCCTGGCGCAGATCGATTTCATTCGTGCCAAAGCAAAGTTTTCCATTGAGATTGGTGCCGATATGCCTGTTATCGAAAGTAAACCTGCAATGACATGGTACACGGCAAAACACCCGTTGCTTTACCTAAGTTTAAAGGGCAAGCGCGATGTGGTTCCACTCAATATTGAACTTGATCCCATCGACCGGTTGTTACTTGTTTCTGGTCCGAACGCAGGCGGAAAATCGGTAACGCTTAAAACCGTTGGACTGCTCCAGTACATGGTTCAATGCGGGTTGCTCATTCCTGTTTCCGACCGATCGCATGTTGGCATTTTCCACGATATCTTTCTCGACATTGGCGATCAACAGTCTATTGAAAACGACCTCAGTACCTACAGCAGTCATTTGAAGAACATGGGCGCGTTCATCCAGCATGCGTCTGATCGGTCATTGATACTAATGGATGAACTGGGATCGGGTACAGATCCAAATTTTGGTGGCGCAATTGCACAAGCTGTATTAGACGCGTTGCTGAAAAAACGGGTGTGGGGTGTTGCCACTACGCACTATTACAATTTGAAATTATTTGCAGGGCAGCGTCAGGGCATCAGGAATGCAGCCATGCGATTTGATGACAAGAACCTGGTTCCACTTTACATTCTCGATATTGGCAAGCCGGGTAGCTCATTTGCGCTCGAGATTGCCAGGAAAACGGGACTTCCACAGCAGACCCTGCAAGAAGCGGAAAAACTGGTTGGAAAAGACCTCGCTGGTTTCGAGACCCTCGTGCGCACACTCGAGAAAGAGCGCCAGGAGCTGAGTGAAAAAATCAAACGAATGGAACGGCAGGAAGCCGAATTGAAAACGTCACTAGCCAAATATCAGACACTGTCAACTGAGCTTGAAACACGGAAGAAGGAGATTCTTAATAAAGCCAAAGAAGAGGCTGCGGGTCTTCTGAAAGAGACAAACCGTGAAATCGAAAAAACAATTCGGCACATTCGGGCAAATCAGGCCGAGAAAAAAGAAACACTCAAGGTAAGGAAGGGCCTGGAGTCACTCACGCAAAAGGTTGTTACGCCCAAGCCTGAAAAAATAGCAAAAGTGAAAGAGGACCTCGCTGAAGGCGACCGGGTGCGGATCATTGGTCAGGACGGCAGTGGAACAATATTGTCCATTAAAGGGAAGACGGCATCCGTGCAATTTGGCGAGCTTAAATCGCTTGTCGCGGTCGACAGATTGGAAAAAGTGACGGGTGCGATGCAAAAAGAAATCGCTGCGCGGCTGCGCTCAGTCGGGTTGAATATTCATGAAAAGCAATCCCAGTTTAACAGCACACTCGATGTGCGCGGCAAGCGCGTTGATGAAGTGATTTCAATACTGGACCAGTTTCTTGACACGGCAATTTTGCTTGGTCATGGTGAGCTTAAAATCCTTCATGGCAAAGGTGAGGGCGTTTTAAGGAAAGTGATTCGAGACCATCTGAAAAAATATAAGGAGGTCGCTTCCGTTACCGATGAGCACGTGGAGCGTGGGGGTGACGGAATTACGCTTGTAGTGCTAAAATAAAAAAGGCCCGAATGTTCGGGCCTTCTTTTTATATGCCGAAGCTTCTTGCTTCTTACGGCTGCTTTGCAAAGGTAAATGTCCAAGTTCCGCTTACTGATGTCGTGCGTCCACCAACCCAGTTGTCCGGAATCACGAACGTGATCTCAAGGGAAGTTGCGGTAACTTCATACGTTGCATCAATTTCAATGTCCTGCCCAGGGTCGCGGATAATTTGCGTCAATGGGTCGGTTCCGAACTTCCATGTGCCAGAGGCTGGCCACGGGCTCGGGTTCGGACGTGTTCCTGTGAAGCTGTAATTATATGTTCCTCCCTGGCTGAAGCTTCCTCCGATTGTCAAAACAAGGTTGGCGAAGTCTGCAGTGCGGTCTGTTCCGTCATTTGCTGAGACTAGTGCCCACGTTGCTTTCAGTTGGTCAAGCTGTTTTTCTTCTGTTGTACGATTATCTTTTTCGTCTGGCTTGCAGCTTGAATAAAATACAGCCAGGCCAACAATTGCAAGGAGGGTTAATAATCTTGTAGCCACTTTCATGTGAGTAATTAGTCTTTAGGAACTGTAAAAATAATAAAAATCAGAACATTCGGATGCCTGCCAGCCTCCCGAGATAGTTTATATCCGGATTTGGCCGTTTGTAACCCACGCCCCTCCAGAAACCGCACCTTCGAAGCTTTTTCGCGTTATTTCTTGTAGTTTCTAAGGTCAATAACGTTTGAAGCCACCGTTTGGTATTCCTGGGGATCGTTAGAACCGACAAAGATCAAGGCATCATTACCAACGGTCAAAAGCTGTTCCCTGTACCATTGAAAGGCAGTCGTATCCAGGTGACTTCCGGGTTCGTCAAGGAAAATAACAGGCGCTTCCGTAAAAAATGCCAGTCCAAGTTTTAACCGCTGCTTCATTCCCGATGAAAAATTACGAATGAACTTGTCCCTGCTATCTGCCAGGTAAAGAATATCAAGCAGTTCAGCATGGGATTTATTGTTGCGAACCTTTCTGAGCTTGAAATGGAAATTCAGCATTTCTGAAAGAGTAAAATCCTCAATCAACTCCATATATGGGGTAGCGATAGAAATGTACTGATACACAAGCTCTATCGCCATGGGGGAGCTGCCTTCCCTGGAATAGTTAAGGTGGCCGCTCGTTGGCGGAACCTGTCCCCAAAGAATGCTCAATAAAGTAGATTTGCCGGATCCGTTTGGTCCGGTGATCGCATAGATATTACCGGGCTTAAACTCGTAGGTAAAGTTTCGGAAGATCCATTCACGATTGAATCGCTTGCTTAGTCCCTCGGTCGTGATGGTAACTGGAAGCATGGAGCTCAATGAGGCGGTTGAAATCAATCGTTCCCTCCGTAGCCCTTCATGATTCCGCGCTCGGAAGTCTTAATAAAGTCAAGGATGTAATTCCGTTCTTCGCTTCCTGCTATTTCCTTTTCTACGATTTCAATGGCTTTGGAATTGTTGATGCCTTTCAGGAAGATATATCGATAAATTTCCTGGATCTCAGTGATCTTTTCAGATGAGAATCCTCTGCGTCTCAGGCCGATGGTGTTAATGCCAGCGTAGGTGAGCGGCTCGCGCGCAGCCTTCGTGAAGGGAGGAATATCCTTTCTGACAAGTGACCCGCCCGAAACCATAACATGAGCGCCAAGTTTTACAAACTGATGCAATGCACTGGCACCGCCAATAATCGCCCAATCGTCAATAGTCACATGGCCGGCAACCTGAACTGCGTTGGCCAGGATACAGTTATTTCCTACGATGCAGTCGTGCGCAATGTGTACGTAGGCCATCAGCAGGCAGTTTTTGCCGATCACCGTTTTGTACTTGTCGGTCGTGCCACGGCTGATTGTCACGCATTCGCGGATGACGGTGTTATCGCCAATGAACGTTTCCGTTTTCTCACCGGCAAACTTCAGGTCTTGAGGCACCGAAGAAACAGACGCGCCAGGAAACACTTTTACATTCTTGCCGAGACGCGCTCCGTCACAGACTACTGCCGTTGGACCAATCCAGGATCCGTCATCGATGATAACATCGCGTTGAACAGTAGCAAAGGGTTCGATAACCACGTTGTTACCAATCTTCGCTTCAGGGTGTACGTTTGCTAATGGAAATCTGCTCATGAATCTTTTCGAACAATACTAGCCGTCATTGTGCCTTCACATACCAGCGTGTTACCTACAAATGCACGACCATACATTTTAGCAATACCACGTTTGATCGGTGCAACAAGATCGCACTGAATTACAAGCGTATCGCCAGGCAATACCATCTTTCTGAATTTAATATTTTCAATACCGAGGAAATACGTCCAGTAATTTTCTGGATCCGGAACGGTGTTCAATACCAGTATTCCACCGATCTGGGCCATCGCCTCGATTTGAAGAACACCAGGAAATACCGGGTTGCCAGGAAAATGTCCCTGGAAGAAATATTCGTTTGATGTTACGTTCTTCACTCCGGCCACACTTTCGTTATCGAGGTAGATGATCTTGTCGATCATGAGGAAAGGATAGCGATGCGGAAGGGTGGCCGCGATCTTATTAATATCCATGACCGGAGGCAGGCTCGGGTTGTATTTTGGCCTCCCTTGTTTGTCGGCTTCGGCCATGGCCTTCTTAAGCTTCTTTGCAAAAGCCACGTTGGCTGCGTGCCCTGGTCTTGCCGCAAGAACCTGCGCCTTCAGTGGGCGGCCTGCTAATGCGAGGTCTCCCACAATGTCAAGCAGCTTGTGGCGGGCAGGTTCGTTTTTATAACGGAGTTCAATGTTATTCAAAATACCCTCTTGTTTAACCGCCACTTTTGGTTTGCCCAGCATCTTGGCGATGTTGTCGAGTTCATCATCTTTTACAACACGGTCGACAATGACAATGGCGTTATTTAAGTCGCCCCCGCGGATGAGATTGTTCTTGTAAAGCATCTCTAACTCGTGCAGGAAACAGAACGTGCGGCAGTTCGCAATTTCCTTTTCAAACTGACGAATGTCGGTGATCGAAGCATGCTGACTCCCGAGCACTGGTGAGTTATAGTCGATCATCACCGTCACACGGTAGTCATCTAACGGGAGCGCAGCAATTTCTACATTGCGGGCGGCTTCACGATAGAACAACGGCTCCTGAACTTCAAAAAAGTCGCGGATGGCGTTTTGTTCCTCGGTTCCGGCTTCTTTGAGCGTTTCAACAAACTGGATGGAACTTCCGTCCATGATCGGACATTCCGGGCCATCCAGCTGAATCAAAACGTTATCGATTTCCAAGCCTACGAGGGCAGCAAGTGTATGCTCAATAGTGCTCACTTTTGCACCACTCTGTTCTATTGTCGTTCCCCTGGAAACATCAACCACGTTATCGCAGTCTGCATCGATAATCGGTGATCCGGGAAGGTCTGTTCGTTGAAATTTGATGCCGTGATTCGGTTTTGCCGGGAGGAAGGTCATGGTGGTTTGCACCCCGGTGTGGAGGCCAACGCCCGACAACGTCACGGATTTTTGAATTGTCTGCTGTTTTATATTGAGCATAAACTTGGAAAGTCGGCAAATTTAAGCGCAATTATTGGGATTACCCAACTAATGGAAAAAGGCGTTTCGAAAACGTTTGATTTGTGTGAACAGGCGTTTCTACGACTGTATAGCCTCTTTTCGGGCCAGCTCGGCCATTTTTCGCTCGAGTTCCTTCAACCGGTAAGCCATATCAGGGAGGTTTTTGAAAACAGCGTAAGCCCGGTAATATTCGGTGAGGCCGATGGCCGGAGAGCCCATGAGCTTTTCACCCGGCTGCGTGTTGGTTTTGCCGATGCCGGCCTGAGCACCAACACTCAGGTTGTTTGCCAATACAAGATGGCCGCCAATTCCAACCTGGCCGCCAATCACTGAGCTTTCGCCCACTTTTGTCGATCCGGCAATTCCCGCCTGCGCGGCTATGACCGTATTCTTGCCCACCTCAACGTTGTGAGCGATCTGTATGAGGTTGTCGAGCTTTACGCCCTTCCGGATGATGGTAGCATCGCCCATCATAGTAGCACAGTCAATGACCGTATTCGCACCGATGGTTACAAAGTCTTCAAGGATAACGTTGCCAAGCTGAGGGATTGTTTTATAACTACCGTCTGGCTGAGGAGCGAATCCGAAACCATCACTTCCGATAACAGTTCCTGAGTGAATGAGGCAGTGGCTGCCGATTTTTGTTCCGGCATAAATCTTAACACCGGCATGAATCACGGTGTGATCACCGATTACACAATCATCACCTATAAATACATTTGGATAGATCTTGACGTTGGCTCCAATTGTAACCTTTGATCCAATGTATGAAAAAGCTCCCCGGTAAATGCCAGGGCCTGTTGTTGAATGTTCGCCAATGAAAGATGGTTGTTCAACGCCCGTCTTCTGGAAACTGATCATCTTGTGGTACTCCTCCAGGAGCGCGGTGAAACTCGAGTACGGATCCTCAACGAAAATTAGGCTGCAGGCAAGCTCCTTTTTGGGGACAAAATCATTTTTTACAATGACAGCCGTGGCATTGGTCGTGTAAATGAACTGCTCGTATTTTGGATTTGAAAGAAAAGCAATCTGCCCGGGCTTTGCGTCCTGGATTTTCGCGAGCATGTTGATCTTCGCGTTGCCATCGCCCTGCACTTTCCCACCCAACAAGCCAGCTAGTTGATTTACCGTAAATTCCATAATTAAAGTCATTAGTCACTAGTCACTAGTCATTAGGAGGAAAAAGAATCGGGAAATCAGGAAACAGGAGTTTCTATTTTACCTCATTCCTCCCAATGACCAGTGACTAATGACCATTTACTAATCTACAAAGATACATTTTTAGGCCAGCAGAGATAGTTTTTTTTGACGATTTTGGTCAGCGCCTTTATGTTCGGGAGGTCCGATGCCTGTGCAATGTCGAGCAGGTCGCCCTGGCGAGTAAGAATGTTGATCTTCTGACCTTCTGCATACGCCTCGTTCGAGACCATTCCGTACGAAAAAAGATAAGAAGACTCGCTTCTCAGCGTTCGGTATTCTTTACTTACTGCGGTTCGGATGCGATCGATCGAGAGTTTCTTGATGGGCTCTATGCTCAGCATGATCTTGAAGAGGTTGCGCTGCAACAACATTTTAGACAATGTTGACAAAATCTTGTCATCGTGATCTTTCCAGAGTTTAATGGCGCCCCAGATGTCATGATCGTCAAGCTGCCCGAAAGCCATCAGCGCTTTTTTGTTTTGTTGAAACCCTTCAATAGTGAAGTTCTCTTTTAAAAATAGCTGAAGTCCCTGCGAAGAAGAGACTCGTTCTCCGGCCCGAACCAGGGTTTGCGCGCGTTTGATAATATTCACCAGCATTCGTTCTGCACTGACAGACGTTTTATGCAGGTACACCTGCCAGTACATCAGCCTTCGTGCATTCAGAAAATGTTCAATGCTGTAAATCCCTTTCTCTTCCACCACGAGCTGATCCTTGAAAACATTCAGCATCACAATAATGCGCTCGATGCCGATCGTCCCTTCATCAACTCCGGCAAAAAATGAATCACGGTTCAAATAGTCGAGCCGGTCAATGTCGAGCTGACTTGACACGAGCTGGTGAAAAAATTTCCGATCGTAGCTGTTGCGGAAAATTTTCATTGCCAACGTGAGCGCTCCATCGAAATCGTCATTCATTTCCGACATTAGCAGGTACGAGATGCTCTCATGCTTAACACCAGCCAGCAAGGTTTCTTCGAGTGCGTGGGAGAACGGGCCGTGCCCTATGTCGTGCAACAGGATGGCAAGCTGCGAAGCTTCGTATTCCGCCTCGGAAATCTCGATACCTTTGAACCGCAGGTTGTCAAGCACGCGACCCATCAGGTGCATAGCGCCAAGGGCATGCTGAAAACGAGTATGCTGGGCACCGGGGTAAACCAGGTCTGTCAATCCCAGCTGTTTAATGTGCCGAAGTCGCTGAAAGAAGGGATGCGAAATGATATCGAAAAGCAGCTCGCTGCGGATGTGAATGAATCCGTAAACGGGATCATTAATTATTTTCTTCTTATTCAAAGGCTGAAACCGATTGGCTGAAAATCACCTTAAAAATACACCGATAATATCATTGGTGAAGCATATTCGGTTTTTTTGAAACTTTAACCATGCTTCAGGTTTGACACTTGAATCTACATATTAAGCTGTGAACGGTTGAACTAAACGCAATTGGCAAACGTGATTATTGTGTAAATTGATTAAAATTAGGCTATGCAACGCTACAGTATACTTTGGGCTGACGATGAAATCGACTTATTGAAACCCCACATCCTTTTTCTTCAGCAACGGGGGTACGATATCACGCCCATTAATAATGGTGCAGAAGCCGTTGAACTCTCTGATGAAAAGAATTTCGATGTTGTCTTTCTCGATGAAAACATGCCTGGTATGTCTGGCTTGGAAGCGTTGAGCCTGATCAAGAACAACAAGCCTAACCTCCCGGTGGTGATGATCACTAAAAATGAGGAGGAACAGATTATGGAGGAAGCGATAGGCTCCAAGATTGCCGATTACCTGATAAAGCCGCTTAATCCCAGCCAGATTTTATTGTCGATCAAAAAAATTCTCGACAACAAACGCCTCGTCATTGAAAAAACCAATCTCAATTACCAGCAAGAGTTCCGCAAAATCAGCATGGCATTTCAGGATGTAATGAACCACGCGCAGTGGGCTGAGATTTACAAAAAGCTGGTGTATTGGGAACTGCAAATGGACGATAACCAGGAGATGGCGGAAGTTCTTGAAATGCAGAAAACCGAGGCCAACGCCAACTTCGCCAAGTTTGTCATCAGGAACTATGACGCGTGGCTGAACGACCCCAAGGCAGAGCGCCCCCTGCTCTCGCACCAGATCATGAAACGCAAGGTTTTTACCGAACTCGGTAAACGCAAGCCAGTCTTTTTTGTGCTCATCGACAACCTGCGATTCGACCAGTGGAAAGTTATCGAACCCATCGTAGGCGAATACTTTAGCATCGAGCAGGAAGACCACTATTATTCCATTCTCCCCACCACAACTGCCTATGCGCGGAATGCTATTTTTTCCGGCCAAATGCCGTCTGAAATGGCGAAAAGTCACCCCGAGCTCTGGGTTGGCGAGGACGAAGACGAAGGGAAAAACAATTTTGAAAGTGAATTTCTCGACAAACAGCTACGAAGAAATAATCTCCAGGTGAAAATGTCCTACCACAAGATCAAAAACCTGGAGGAGGGGCGAAACCTGGCCGACTCGGTCAACAACCTCTTTAAGAATGACCTGAATGTGATAGTGTACAACTTCGTGGATATGCTCTCCCATGCGCGAACTGACATGGCGATGATCCGCGAACTGGCTCCCGATGAATCAGCCTACCGCTCGATCACCAAATCGTGGTTTCTACATTCGCCATTATTCGACATTTTGAAAAAAATCGCTGAAAAGGACGTCCGCGTCATCATTACAACCGACCATGGTACGGTGCGCGTCAAGCGGCCGTTTAAGATTATTGGCGACAAAACAGTGAATACGAACCTTCGCTACAAGCAGGGGAAGAACCTCGGTTACGAGGGCGACAAAGTAATGCAGGTGGCGAAGCCGGAGCGGCTGTTTTTACCGAAAATGAATGTCTCTACCTCCTACGTTTTTGCCATCGAGGATCAGTTCTTTGCTTATCCGAACAACTATAATTACTACGTTAATTTTTATAAAGACACCTTCCAGCATGGCGGAGTTAGCATGGAGGAGATGATCATTCCTATAATTTTCTTAAATTCGAAGAATGTGGTGTGACGATGGCGGTTTGGTCTTCCATGAGGCCAGCCAAAACGACTTAACGGAGGTCGCCCAGCAGTTCGTAAAAAAGGCCGGAGGCATAAAAGTCTGGCTTTTTCGAGGTGAAATGGGCTCGGGTAAAACCACGTTTATCAAGGTGATTGGCGCTGCTCTTGGGGTTACCGACCATATGAGCAGTCCCACTTTTTCAATTGTGAACGAGTACCTGGCGAAGGACGACCATAAAGTCTACCACTTCGACTTTTACAGGATTAAAAATGAAGCGGAGGCATATGATATCGGAACCGAAGAATATTTTTACTCGGGAAATTATTGTTTAATTGAGTGGCCCGAAAAAATTCCGTCACTGATTCCCGCTGAACGAGTTGAAGTGACCATTACACCAGAAAATCAAACGCATAGAACTTTAGCCCTTTCTGTTCATGACAGATAAGAAGAAAACCGGATTTGAAGCCCTCGCCACCAAGACCAGCCTGCTGCCGGAGGAAAAATTACAAAAAGTGAGCAAAGGAAAGCACTCTTTTTTTATCGGGTTACCCAAAGAAATTTCACTCCAGGAAAACCGGATCAGTCTCACGCCCGATGCGGTGGCTCTGCTGGTAAACAACGGCCACGAGGTGTGGGTGGAGACCAAAGCCGGGATCGGATCGAAATTCTCGGATAAGCTTTACAGCGATGCCGGGGCGAAGATTGTCTATTCTCCACAAGAAGTGTACAAAGCCGAGGTGATCTTGAAAATAGAGCCTCCCACGGTTGAAGAAATTGAATACATGCGGCCGGGGCAGGCGTTAATCTCAGCCATACAGTTGGGTCATCTTCAAGCCGAATACGTTCAGGCCCTGCTAAAGAAAAAAGTCACCGCGCTTGCCTACGAGTTCATTGAAGACAAAGTAGGGGGGATGCCGATCATCCGCGCCATGAGCGAAATTGCTGGAAGCACCGTGATGCTCATTGCCTCGGAGTGGTTGAGCACAGCCAACAACGGTAAAGGGGTGATCCTTGGCGGAATTACCGGAGTGCCTCCAACAAAAGTTGTTATCATTGGAGCAGGAACCGTGGCAGAGTATGCCTGTCGTGCTGCGCTCGGCCTCGGTGCCGATGTTCAGATCTTTGACAATCATCTTTACAAGCTGAGACGAATCAAGCATTTACTCGGTCAGCAATTATACACGTCAACCATCGATACGATTACGCTTAGCGAAACGCTCAAGACTGCGGATGTGGTGATTGGAGCGCTGCGTGCTGAAAAAGGAAGAGCCCGGCATGTGGTTACTGAGGACATGGTGGCCAAGATGAAACAGGATTCACTCATCATTGATCTGAGCATCGACCAGGGGGGCTGCATCGAAACATCGGAAATAACAACGCTGAGCAAACCGGTTTTCAGGAAGCATGGCGTTATCCATTATTGCGTTCCCAATGTTGCGTCACGCGTAGCCAATACAGCGACCACCGCGCTGAGCAACATTTTCACTCCCACTATTTTGCGCGCAGCCGAAGAAGGCGGCATCGAAGAGATGATCTTCACACACAAGTGGTTCATGAAAGGTGTCTACACTTATAAAGGCGGACTCACCAAAGAACATGTGGCGAAAAAATTCGGACTGAAATACAAGAATATTGATTTGCTGATTGCTGCGAGGTTCTAGCCTTTAGTTTGTAGTTTGTAGTTTGTTGTTTATAGTGTGAGATACCGTACTGTGAATCGTTACAACAACAGGTAACTACAAACCACAGACTACAAACCACAAACTAGCCAAGTCTCGCCAATGACTCCTCTAACGACTTGATCTTCGCCTCAGCATCTGCTTTTTTCTTGCGTTCCATTTCTAGAACATTGGCCGGGGCGCCCGACACAAATCGTTCATTGGAAAGCTTTTTATCAACCGCGGCCAGAAATCCTTTCTGATATTCGATATCCTTTAGGATCGTTTCACGCTCTTTCGCGGCATCCACTTTTCCTTCCATCGGGATGAAGAACTCCGTTGACCGAACAACAAACGGAGACGATGGTGTTGTAGGCGAATCGTTCACGAACGTCACCTCGCTCAGGTTTGACAATTTCTTCACGATGCTCCAGAATGATTTGATTGGAGCTTTTTCACCGTTCTTTACGAGAAGTTTAAGCGCTTCTTTTGGCGAAATTCCTTTTGAGTTACGAGTATTTCTGATTTCTGTAATTACTTCGAAACTGATCACCGCTTCATCCAGAATTTTCTGGTCAAAGGTTGCGGGCTTGGGAGCGTTGGCTACGATGATGCAATCTTTGGCGGAGCGCTCTTTCAATTCATGCCACAACTCTTCGGTGATGAACGGCATGAACGGATGCAGCGCTTTCAACAACGTTTCAAAGAATGAGATCGTGTGGTTGAAGGTTGCTTCGTCAATCGGTTTTTCGAACGGGGGTTTCACCATCTCGAGATACCACGAACAGAAATCATCCCACACAAGCTTGTAGATGGCATGAAGTGCATCGGATATCCTGAACTTGCCGAAGTGATCTTCGATTTCCGCGAGCGACTGGTTCATTCTTGATTCAAACCATTGAATCGCAATCTTATTTTCTTCGGGTTGCGCTCCGCCAACAGTCCACCCCTTCACCAACCGGAAGGCATTCCATATCTTGTTTGCAAAATTTCTACCCTGTTCGATAAGCTTTTCATCGTAAAGCAGATCGTTCCCCGCTGCGGAAGAGAACAGCATTCCCGTTCGCACCGCATCGGCACCGTGCGTGGCAATGAGGTCGAGCGGGTCAGGCGAATTACCCAACGACTTCGACATTTTTCTGCCGAGTTTGTCGCGAACAATCCCGGTAAGATAAACATTGCTGAACGGCTTTTCCTGCCGATACTCATATCCGGCAATGATCATCCGCGCCACCCAGAAGAACAAAATTTCCGGAGCAGTCACCAGGTCGTTGGTTGGATAATAATAATTGAGGTCCTTGTTTCCTTTGTTGTATGGCGCTTTGAAAACCGTTGTATCGAAAACGGCAATAGGCCACAACCAGCTCGAGAACCAGGTGTCCATTACGTCAGGGTCTTGCGTGAGCTTTTGGCCTTTTGCTTTTGGGTATTGGCTTGAATGCAATTCGCGGGCTTCATGTTCCGTTTTAGCCACAACATAATTTCCTTCCTCGTCAAACCACGCAGGAATTCGGTGTCCCCACCAGAGCTGACGGGAAATACACCAGTCGCGCACATTGGCCATCCAGTGGTTGTATGTGTTCTTGAACTTAGGCGGAAGTAGCTGGATGGTGTCATCCATCACATTCTTATGAGCCGGTTTTGTGATCTCACTCATCTTCAGGAACCACTGCAGGGAAAGACGCGGTTCAATTACGGCATCAGTTCGTTCCGAAAATCCAACGTGGCTGGTATAGTCTTCCACTTTCGCCAGACAATTCTCCGCCTCCAGCATCTTGGCGATCTTCTTCCGTGCAATAAAACGATCTTCGCCAATGAGAATCTGGGCCTTCGCGTTGAGCGTTCCATCATCATTGAGAATATCGATGACTTCAAGGTTGTGCTTTTTACCAAGCTCGTTGTCGTTCATGTCGTGGGCAGGCGTAACTTTTAAACAGCCTGTACCAAAATCCATGGCAACATAGTCGTCTTCGATAATTGGAATTGGACGGTTGATCAACGGGATTAATGCCTTCTTTCCTTTCAGATGTTTGTACCGCTCGTCATTTGGATTCACGCATATCGCTGCGTCTGCCATGATTGTTTCAGGGCGAACGGTAGCGATGGTAACAAAGTCACCTGAACCTTCAATTTTGTATTTGATGTAATACAATTTTGACTGAACATCCTTATGTATTACTTCATCATCGGATAACGCAGTTTTTCCGGCCGGGTCCCAGTTTACCATGCGGAGGCCACGGTAAATATTTCCTTTTTTGTGAAGGTCAATAAATACATCGATCACCGCATCGTAATAGCCTGGATCCATGGTAAAGGTGGTGCGATCCCAATCGCAGGAGGCGCCAAGCTTTTTCAGCTGCTCCAGAATGATGCCGCCATATTTCTCCTTCCATTCCCAGGCATATTTCAGAAATTCCTCCCTCGACAAGTCCGACTTTTTAATTCCACGTTCGCGAAGCATCGCCACAACCTTCGCCTCAGTTGCAATGGACGCATGGTCGGTTCCAGGCACCCAGCATGCTTCCTTTCCCTGCATCCTTGCACGCCTCACCAGGATGTCCTGGATGGTGTTGTTGAGCATGTGGCCCATGTGCAAAACCCCCGTTACATTGGGTGGCGGAATGACGATACAAAACGGTTCTTTAGCAGGATTCGGCTCGGAATGGAAAAATCCCTGCTTAAGCCAATAGCTGTACCACTTGTTTTCTACTTCTGAAGGATTGTATTTGGTTGATAAAGACATGCTGAAAAACGCTTAATCCCTGCCATTTAGGGTAAGGAAGGGGCAAAAATAAAGAAATTCGTACAAAAGCCATTTTTTTTGCTTACAACCAAATCCAAGCAGCAATGGAGATTCGTAAATTGTTATAAGAATTAAGATTTGAGATGTAAGATTTTAGATTTAATGCAAATCCAAGCTCTACTCTTAAATCTTAAATCTTAAATCTAAAATCTTAAATCTAAAATCAACTTAATGGAAACTGTATCCGTCTCTAAAACTGCCATCCACCAATCAGATGCTATACATTGGAAACAGCTTTGGAGCCTGGCTTCGCTGTACGCTTCTATTATTATCGGATGGATTGCTTACCAAAACTACCAACCCAAGCTGTTGATCCAGTTTGGATTCACCGACTTTGCTTTTTTTCTTGCTGTATCGCAGGCGATCATCCTCGTGGTTACGCCTCCCATTGCAGGTAAGATGGGCGACCGCTATCGCTTTGAAAAAGGTCATCGTCTCCCTGTGATTTCATCAGGGATCAGCTTTGCGGCAATGGTGTTTATGGCTGTTGCATTCACGCTTTTTAGTAATCCGGGGGAAATTTTCAAGTGGGCACTACCCGTCATGATTGTACTCTGGCTCGTTGCGATGAGCATTTTCACCAGTCCCGCGTTATCAACGGTGGAGCTGTTTACACCGGTTGACAAATTGCCAAAAGCCATGGCGTTGCTGACCATCGTAGCAAACCTTGTGTATGCAGTCGAACCGGTGATTGTCGACATCATTGATTACCTCGGTGCACCTGTAACGTTCGTTGTAGGAGGAGTGGTGACGCTGGCTTCAGGCTATGCGATGAAGAAAAATTCGTTAGGCTTGTTCAAGCAAACCGGAGATAAAGAAGTTGCTCCTGATAATAACAAATCAAAGACTACATTTTCGTCCTATGCGTTCATTCTGATGCTTGGAATAATTCTCGGCATTGGAACTACAGTGATGTTCAATATTTTTCCCGATGTTTTGACGAACAAACTTGCATCGATCACTGCAGGGACGGATGGAAAATTTATCCTGGTTGGAATTCTTGTAGTTTCTGCAGTCATTTCATGGCCAATCAGCACATACATCAATAAATATAGCATGGACAACGTGTTTTGGACGAGCGCTGGCCTCATGGCGCTGAGCATTGGCGGAATCTTTATGTTTGACGTGGCGTGGGTGGTGCTTGGCCTGGTAGCGCTTTTCACAGTGATGATCACTGCTTTATCTGTGAGTTCATTGCCACTCGCCATAAATCGTGCTGGCTTCTACGATAAAGTGTTGTGTGTGGGCGTATTCTTCAGCGGGGTTGCTTTACCCGAAGGAATTTTTGAATCCCTTCAAGCCCTTTAACCAAAAAAATTTCCGAGGGATTAATTTCCGGGCGATTTATCCCCAGGCGTGCTTCTGATCCTCCAATCAATTGGATACAGGTTGTTAAATCTGTTGCCCAGACTGTTGATCCACCCGAGTGGCACACCTTGATATTTCATTAGCTGAAATCCCCGGGGCTGATCGGTCCATTCAAAGGTCTCCCTTCTCAGGTATTGGATTGCCTGCTGTATTTCAAGCTCGGCCGACTCAAACGTTGACTGGTTGAGAAAAACACTCATGGCAGCACCGTGCTCCGGGATAAGTTTGTCATGCTTTGTTGACGCCAGTGTTGTGCCTGCCTGCACCAAACGTAAATTCTGCTTTACAATCTCTAGCTCCTGGATCTTCGCTTTCGGGAAAATGAAAACGAAATCCTGGTGTTGGAAGAACTCAAACGTGTCGGCCGAAGTGATCCATCGGGTCAACCCTTCTTTCGTTTTTTTGGATGCAACAGACAAGGTTGATTTCGGTCTCAAATTTTCCCTCGCCTGCTCCTTCTTCCGCAACACAGAAATAAAGAATCCTTCACCTTTCACGCGATGCGGAAAGAATCGGTAGCCTTTCACCGAGTTCACAACTGACTCCGTCACACCCGAGCTATTCTCCGTGCTGATACTGAGAAATTCAATTGCATGATTTTCACTCAGCCACTTCATGTTCTCTTCGTTCTCGAGATCATTGTAAGTGCAGGTCGAATAAATCAGGATTCCATTTTCTTTCAGCGCAGGCCACACATCTGCCAGGATTCTGCGTTGCCGGCTGGCACACAGGGTTACATTCTCTGGCGACCATTCGTTTACGGATGCGGGCTCCTTTCGGAATAGGCCTTCGCCCGAACACGGTGCATCAACTACGATCACATCAAAAAAACCTTCCAGCCGGGCGAAGTCCTGCGGATCGTTGTTGGTCACGATGCTATTGGGAAAACCCCACTTCAAAAGATTTTCGGCAAGGATGTTCGCGCGTGAGCGAATAACTTCATTTGATACGAGGAGACTTTTATCGTCAAGCAGGCTCACAATATGGGTTGACTTTCCGCCCGGTGCCGCAGACAAGTCAAGCACGTTTAACGAAGTTGTTGAGATGTGCTGCTTGAAAACCTGTTCCAGAAACATGGAGCTCGCCTCCTGTACATAGTACGTACCGGCATGAAACAGCGGATCAAAGGTGAATTTCGGCCGCTCATGCAGATAGAATCCCATGCCCGTCCATGGTACGCTCGTCTCTGACCTAATTTTATTTTGCTTTCGCGGATTTACGCGGACGCTCACCGGAGAAAATTCTTCCAGGCTTTGCTCAAATGCGGTGAACTCGTCTCCAAGTTTTTGTTGAATGGTCTGCTTAAATGCGCTGGGGAGATTTGCCATGCTGCAAGTTAAAATTTCTATTCAGCTTGCTGTGTTGATCCTAAAAATATAGGTTTACCCTTTCATTCTCCAATATGCTTAAATCGAACGACCCGAAATTGAAAAGCTGGGTGGAAGTACCGAAACATTCGGATTTTCCAATTCAAAATCTTCCCTTTGGAATTTTTAAGACAAAATACCTGAGCCCGGTTGCCGGAGTCGCAATCGGCAATTACGTGGTGGACCTGGTATACCTGCATGAGAATGGATACCTTGATGGACTCGGGCTGACCGCTTGAATTTTTAACCAAAAATATTTGAATGATTTTTTCGCGCTTGGCAAAAAGAGAGTGAGAGAGGTGCGCGAACGGATTTCGGAGTTACTTCAGCACGACAACGATGAAATGAACAAAGCGGCACGGGAGATTGCGCTCGTCCACATGGACGAAGTGCAGATGCTCATGCCTGTGAAGGTCCAGAACTATTCCGATTTTTACAGCAGCGAAGAGCATGCGACCAATGTGGGCTCTATGTTTCGCGACCCCAAAAATGCGTTGCTTCCAAACTGGAAACATATCCCAGTTGGATACCATGGACGTGCTTCATCGATTGTGGTTTCGGGCACGCCCATTCATCGCCCGAAAGGGCAAATCAAATTCCCCGACCAGGAGTTCCCAATCTTCTCGTCTACAAAGAAGCTCGATTTTGAACTTGAGATTGCTTTCATCACCTGCCAGGAGACCAAGCTTGGCGACAGCGTACATACGAAAGACGCTGAAGACTTTATCATAGGGTTCGTATTGTTCAACGACTGGTCAGCGCGCGACATTCAGAACTGGGAGTATGTTCCGCTAGGGCCATTCCTGGCGAAAAATTTTGCTTCTACCGTGTCGCCATGGGTTGTTACCATGGATGCCTTGGAACCGTTCCGAACCAGCGGCCCCGAACAGATTCCACACGTGCTCCCTTACCTTGCCTTCGAGGGACAGAAAAATTTCGACATCATTCTCGAGGTGCTTGTCCAGCCCGAGAAGTCAACCGAGACTGTGGTTTGCCGCTCGAATTTTAAATACATGTATTGGAATGTGAATCAACAGCTGGCGCATCACACGATCAACGGATGCAACATCCAGGTTGGCGACATGTATGCTTCCGGTACGATCAGCGGTCCGTCACCTGGGTCGTATGGTTCGATGCTGGAACTGAGCTGGAATGGACAAAAGCCACTTCATATGCCTGATGGTACGGAGCGGACTTTCATCAACGATGGCGACACCGTGATCATGCGGGGCCACGCAGAAAAGGATGGTGTGCGCATCGGCTTTGGAAACTGCATAGGCAAAATTCTTCCTTCGAAGAGCTAGCGCATGAAATGTAAAATTTCAAATGTAAAATTTCAAATTTTCTATGCTCACTATTAATCCGAAAGAAATTCCCTTTGCGAAAATGCACGGCTACTTGCTCGGAGCGGTGACACCACGACCAATTGCCTTCGCGAGCACCGTGGATAAGGAAGGCAACGTTAATTTAAGTCCCTTTAGTTTCTTTAATTGCTTTGGCGCGAACCCGCCAATTTTGATTTTTTCACCTGCAAGGCGCGGCCGCGACAATACAACCAAACACAGTTACGAGAATGTGCGTGAAGTTCCCGAGGTTGTCATCAACGTGGTCAATTATGCCATGGTGCAACAAACCTCGCTGGCCAGCACCGAGTATCCGAAGGGAGTGAATGAATTCGTGAAAGCCGGTTTCACTCAAGTTCCATCCACGCTTGTGAAACCACCGCGGGTAGGAGAGGCACCAATAGCGATGGAGTGTAAGGTTTTGCAAATTATTCAGACAGGCGATCAAGGTGCAGCCGGAAACCTGGTGATCTGCGAGATCGTTTTGATGCACATAAACGAGAACGTGCTTGACGCGCAAGGCAGAATCGATCCGTGGAAACTCGATGCCGTTGCCCGTCTTGGCCAGGATTATTATTGCCGCGTGCAGGGCGATATGATCTTCAGTGTGCCAAAACCGTTGGAAAAAATTGGAATCGGTATCGATCAGCTTCCCAAATCAATCCGCGAAAGCAAGATCTTGACGGGCAACGACCTGGCAATGCTGGCAAACGTGGAAAAGTTGCCCCCCTTATCGGAAGAAAAATTGAATGGTGAGCCATCTCTTGTTCATTCAGAAATTAAGCGGTTACTTCAGCATGGAGCGGTAAATGAGGCATGGCGCCTCCTCGCCTGAGTTCACGATTTTCCGGTTATCTCACCACCTTGATTTTACCATCAACCATTGCCACAAATACAGCCAGGGTGCTGGTGCTTTTCTCGGTTTTGTAATAAAAGAACTCGTGACCATCGATGTCAATCCGCCAAATCCGGTTTTCACAAAATGGAGTAGCCGTTATTTTTTCCCCCACCTTTGAATCTGATAAAAAAATATTGATACTTTCCATCGCTTGCTTCATTAGAAGATCACGTGGAGCATTGAACGCAGTTGCATAGTCGTTTATCTTCGGGCCAAATTCTTCCATAAGCCGCGATGTATTCCGCTCCTCCGCCAGCAGGCGAAGGTGTCGACCGTACTCAACCACCTCATTCTCAGAAATGCTTGCGCCTTTCCGTAGCAATCTTGAAAAGTCAATCAACGTGTTGTTGAAGCTAAACCTGAAAGTTCGTGCGTCATGAATTGCATAGTCTGGCACTGCGAAAGACCCTTCACCCCCGACTTCTCCGCGAAAGGATACCCAGCCGAGGTGGTCTGAGTCCAGACGTTTCGCGATGACCTCCATCACATTTTCCTGGTCAACCAGAAATAGATTGGCAGTGACGGGGTTTGTAACCGTTTCTTTAGACTTCATTTTGTAGAATGGCAGTCCGTTCAAGGTGCAAGTAATCTCAACATTATTGGTAGAGATTATGATCTCGTGGATTACCGGTTGTGCCATAGAAATTTCAGATAATAGAATGCAGAGTAATGGCTTCAAAAATTGCATGGAAATAATAATGGTTAAGCTCTCCTTTTAGTTCTTTGAGCAATTTAAGCTGGTCGGTAAAATGAAATGGTCAAGAACGTGCAAGGTAGCAGTTCAAGTATTGAGTGATTCATGTTGACCATCGAACAATGTAATATGAACTTCCCAGCGTACTTTTAGGCCTTGACGTAGGCGATGGTCGTTTACTAAAAGGAAAGCTATGGCCTCTGCACAACAAAGTATGAGCGCGAAGCCATAGAATGTCTATGCCCACCCTCACTATTTTTCGGGCTGGCGGATTGGTCATTTTAAGACCACTCCAATAATCACTAAGCCCAGCAGCCATGAAAAGAGTTAACAACTATTTTGAATCTGAATTAATCGGTGAAAACATTCTGCATCAGCGCATTTTGCCAGTATTGCCGACCCTGAATGAAAATGCAGAACAGCTAAAAAGCGTCAGCGACTTCATGCGCAGCATTCCGACCGAGAGCAAAGGCGTTGTGATAACCGATGCAAAAAATAGTAAGCTGAGCGGGTCAGAAGTAAGAATACAAACCGGTCAGTGGACGAAGGAAAACTCGTCATTAATTGAAAAGACGATCATTGCCCAAATACAGTATAACACTAACCTGATCACCTCGCTTTTAATGAAGGGAGTTTTTCTCGTATCCAAACCACCCGTGCCGGTGATTCTGGTTGGGACTGAAGCGGAAGCATTTGCGAAGGCGAATGAGCTTTTGAAACTACACAAAGGCGCAAAGTGAACTTCTACAGATACTTTTTGACCTAATACAATATTTTTTCCCCTTAACCGCTTCCTAATTTTGGCGCATGCAATTAGAAAAAAAAGAACTTAAGAATTCCGCTGGTGAGATTTATGTCACTATCTACTTTGACAGTGAGGCAGCATGTACGGTTGATGTATGGACTGGCAATTTCGAAACAATCGAGAATTTCACCTATGGCCTCATGACGGTGTTACAGAACATTAAGCACTTCAATGCCAAAAAGTGGCTCGCAGATTTAAGCCGGATCGATGGTGATTTCGAATTCGCGAAGTCATTTATTGCCGACACTATAGTTCCTCAGGCAATACGGTACGGACTACAGTTCGAAGCGCTTGTGCTTCCGGATAATATTTTTGCAATGCTATCGGTTCAGGAAACATTGCAAAAAATTGATCACCTTGAGATTTGTTGTTTCGGCACGGTTGAAGAAGCAAAGGAGTGGCTGGCAAACAAAACTCCGGTGGAAGTCAGCTCGAACCAATTTACCGCACAATGAGCTTTTGAGTCTTTCCGTTTACAGACACCGAATACACGCCTGGTGAAAAATTTTCAAGAGAGAGATCCACTGTCACGGCTCCCGATTCATTGGCCTGCACGTCCGTACTGAGGGTTGTTTGGCCAACAGAATTTCTAACGTTAATTTGGACGGGTTCATTTGAAGCCATTCCTTGTACTGCAAGGGTAACGTGGTGGGTGGCGGGGTTTGGAAAAAGTTGAACGACAAATGAATTAGATTCGAAAACTACCTTTATGAGTTTGGAGGAGGAGGTTTTACCATCGTAATCCGTTTGCTTCAGGCGATAATAGTTTTTTCCGATAGTTGGATTGGGATCAATAGCGGAATACGATTGCTGCATCACGGTTGTGCCCGAACCCTGCACTCGCGCTACTTCTTCAAAGTTATCAATGGATGTTAGTTTCTGAATCGTAAAAAAATCGTTGTTGGTTTCTGTGGCGGTGGTCCAATTGAAGTGAATTGCATTTCCTTTTTGCGAACCAGAGAACTCGATCAGCTCGATGGGGAGGGCGGATGCGCAGATTTGGCTTGCGTTATCATTATCGTCCGGGTTACCAAGACAGGAGCAATAGTGGTAAATGCCATTGGCGTACGGGCAGTTCGGGTCAGTGTATTGGTCCGCCAGAGTAATCACTGCACCCGCCTCGTTTGATTTGAGAGTTCCGGCTGCGGACACAGCGATATCATCGCCAATCGTCATGGTTTCATCGTTGAAAAAACTGCCTCCGGGCAATAAGTTCAGAAGCAAATCGTCAGCTACATCTATATTCCCATCATTTTCAAATGTTCCTCCGCTTACCTCCAGATCCGCGCTTGTTAAACCATCGCGCTCGGATATGGTGATACTGCCTGTATTATGAAATGTTCCTCCAGTCATTTTGATGTCATCAGCAAGGATAGTTCCATTATTTTGAAACGATCCACCAGAAAAACTCAAGTCATCGTAAATGTCCAAAGTCCCTCCATTGATTACAAAATCAGCAGTACTTCCGGCCGTGGTGAGATCGTCAGGGAGGGTAATGGTACCAGCATTCATAGTAAAAGTTGCTCCGCCAGTAACTTCGAGATCACCATCGCTGGGTCGCGTCACAGTAACCGTTCCGCCATTGATGGTCACCCGTGCGTCTCCACCTTGAACCACCATATCCCCATTAAATGAAAGCGTACCAAAAGATGTTAATTCACCTTCTATGATATTGTCATCTTCATCTGCAGTGGAAATAGTATTGTCGTTAGCCGTAATGAACCCTCCGGATTCAACGATCGTTACACCGCCAGCGTTGATATGAAAATTGTCTGCGCTGATTGAGCCTGAAGGGTCCGCTACTGTCAAGTTTCCGGTGGCTGAAACAATGACATCATGCAATGCACTAATTTCACCGCTGTTCGAAACAGTTCCTGTAATGGTTATGTCAAGGGATGTACTGGTTGAGGCGAGAGTCCTTGTGGTCGTTACTATACCCCCCAGTGTTATGGCGCCACTGGCTGTTATTGTCCCGTCATTTGTTGTTGTGCTTGAGGCATTAGAAATAAATGTCACTGCTGTAATTGATCCGGAAGATGACGCGACATTGAGGTTTGCATTAGTCGCAACAGTTACAGTACCGCTACCTCCATCATTTGTGTTAATAGATCCAGAGTTAATGGTTAGGCTCCCTGTTGTTCCATTGCCTACATTAAGGGCCCCTGTTCCTTGAATATTAAAAACACCCCCATTCCACACTACGTCATTTGCGATTGTTAGGGAGGTTACACCGGTTAATGTTAACGAACCGGTAAAGTTAATATTTCCTGTTGTTGTGATTGCACCGCCAGCCGCATACACGCACGGGCCAACACCTCCGTCATTAAAGGTTCCGCCTGCAAGAAGTGTGCTCAGCAAAGCTGGGCATTGAGCCTTTACGCTCAATGTCGTTACCAGCATCAGCGCTAACACAATGTAACGTTTCACGGAACTCATAAATTTTTATTCCTTCGCTCTATCGATTTAGCAAAATCAAACTGCAAATGGGAGCATTTGAGCCTAAAGCAATAGCTTTTGAATTTTTGACAATATTCTTTTTTTTAGTCGGCTAAGCTTGGCTGCTAAATCTCGGGTACAACGCTAGCGACTTTTTGCGCGCGTATATTTCCCTTTCAGAATAACAGAGCTACCGATTGAAAAAAGAAATAGAAAGTCATTATCTGATTTATCCCCCCGTAAATTGGAGGGATGCTCAGCTCCAAAGCCGGCTTCAACAACATAGTTTTTGCCATCGCGCCCGACATATGAATACGGGTTGGCATTTGGCCCAATTTCATTTCCGCGATAGGAGAGTGCTTGGGCAACCGGATTGTCAAGCACTCCCAGATCCACATAATTGCGGCTCACATCATCGATGTAGTCAGTGAAGAGGTAACGAACGCTGGCTTCACAGAAAATATTAATGGTCTCGTTGGCCCGTATGCGTACTCCCACACCCAATGGCACTGCGGGTTGAATCAGCTTGTAAGGCTCTATTCCGTAGTTTGCATCTGTTGGCTGTAATTGCGCAAATTGTCCTTCTGTGCCACGGGGCTGCAGCGCCATCCATTTGCCCGCGTCAGGTAGTGGATTGCCATGGAGATCAGATGCTGGTAACTTAGCTTTTGGATTGTGATGGAAGATAGCAATTCCGGAAAAAGCATACGCGTTGAACGGTGGCCGCTTGAAGTACATCGACTGATGCCGGATCAAATCGAACACAAAGGTTATCGAAAGTTCTTTAATATGATTTTTGAAAGAGGCGTTTCGCCTATGTCGGTGAAAGGATTGATCTTTTTCGGGCGAGGACGATTTTGCGTCTGCACCGATGACTGTGCCGTAAAAAAAACCTGCTCTCCATGTGTAACGCGGCCCTTGGCGATGCTCCAGGAAAAAGTTGAATGCTGGCCGCGTCATATCAAGGTCGGTGCTGAGCATAGAAGGGGCTGGTGCAAGATCCCCGAAATAGTTGAGTGAGCTCACGCTCGCGCCCACTGATGTATAACGGAATTTTTTAAAGGAATTTTTGATTGTGAAGTTTGCTGCGCGACTTGTGTTGCGTCTTTGCAGTTTTGATTGTGCTTCAGCCCCAATTTGCAGTAGCAATATGAGTAACACCGCCAGACCCGCTGACAGAAGACTCAGCGTTGCAGTAGATTGGAAAGATTTGTCGCCATTGGAGTGCATGCGTTTTCGAGAATTTGATCCACTCGCCCCACTAACGACCAATGTACCCACTAATTATGGGGACTGATATAGGATGGAACTCACACTACAAACTCTGAACTTTTAAGGATATAGATTTTTTGTTTCCGCATGACTTGTTACTGAAGTTTACTCTTTAAGAAGAGGACCGTTCGCTCACGAGCAAGGCTGCTTTCAGGTTCATCATTATTATCAAAACCATGGTCTGCGTCTGCGTAACGGTGAACTGTTGCTGTGCCACCTCCAAGACGTTGCATTGTCGTTATAAGGCATTCGGAATTTTCTGTTAATGGATCGCCTCCCGCCAGGTGAATCATCACATCGGCATAGCTGCGATAGATTCCCTTGTCAGTGCAGACGTTTCCATAGTAGCCATTGTGATAGGCTCCTGGATAATAGATTACCCCTGTTTTAAACTTGGTGGTCACTGCGGGAGGGGGAAGAATTTCGTTGGTGTAAACCACTCCATCAAATGATTGCTTCCATACCCACGAGGGGGGAGTAGCCTGAACGTCATAGAGTGTTGAAATAACGGAAGTGCCGCCATCGGAGAAGCCAAGGATCGCAACGTTATTCATATCGATAACAGGTTGTTCCGAATCTTTCCACGTGAGTTTTGACAGCATCGTGAGAACATCGTATGCATCGCGATTGCGGACAAACGTTCCGCTGATCTTAAACTTGAGCGGAGGCTTCTTATAATCTCCTTCATTTTCGCACGTGCCTCGGGATGAATAGCTGTCAACAAAAACCACTGCGAATCCGTTAGCAATCAACAGATTTTTCCATGCTTCGCTTTGATTCGAAAGTTGGCCTGGATGGCATAGATCAGCTATGCCATCTCCGTTTGTATCGTCATCATCCCATGGCCCGCCAGAGCCATGCATCACCATCACGGTCTTAAGTTTGGCCGGAGTTGCGGAAGGGAACGCCAGGAACGAGGCGAGAATTACATTGTCTGTTCCGCTCTTGACTTCAAGATTAATATTCGATGCGCCTTTGTCGATGAGAATTTTGTCTTCGAAAAGAAGCTTGTCGTCAGCCGTGTCACATGCCGTCATGCTGGTCAAGCATGCGTAAAGTACTTTCGGTATAAGATAACGAAACGAAAATTCAATCTTGTTTTCCATAACTAAGGCTAATGTGATTGTATAGTATTTTTCAGGGTCATCGGGGCTCGTCAGTCATGGTTATTTTTTGACGATCCGGCATTGGCGTTCATATGTTGATTACCCTCAAGCTGTCGCAGCCGTTCTTCAAAAGCGCTGAATTTTTCTTCAGCTTCTTTTTTCGTTGCTGAGTTGGTTTGCCGGAGCTGCTCGTTTTCTTTTTTCAATTCCTTGACGGCTTCAATGAGATGTGGAATGAGGCCGATGTAATTGACGGTCTTAATACCTTCTTCATTGACGTGAACGAGCTCGGGTAATACCGCCTCAAGCTCCTGTGCGATTACTCCGGTTTGAAGTGATAGGGTATCTTGTCTTGAGGCTGCGTTCCATTGATAGTTGTAGCCATGGATATTTTCAAGCTTTGACATCACATTTTGCAGTGGCCTGATGTTTCGTTTTAGTCTTTGATCCGACAGGTTGGTAAACGTGTTTGTAACGGTTAGGAATGGAACGGAATTCGTCCACTGCGTACTTCCGCTACCATCGGTTGTTAGGAACGTTCCAGCTGTACCATCCTGATGCGGTAACGTGTAGCCCGGGTTGCCGCCAACGTTATCAGCATCTATCGTAAAAGAGCCGAAAACTGTAGTGTTACCGTTCTTCAATATTGTTAGCGCATCTGAGGGCGCACCAAACTGACCGTTGCCTATAGTCAGAAGGCGGTCGTTGGAATTGTAGTCAGTGCTTGAGGTGGCGGGAACATCGGTGGCATTGATTCCGAGCACAGTCTCGCCAAAAGAACGGGCTGCGCTGTAAAATCCAAGCGCCATTGAATGTGCTCCGGTTGCGGTTACATTTCGTCCAATAGCTACTGAGTTGTATGCCTCGGCTTGCACATTGGTACCGATGGCGACTGTTGACGCGGCATGAGCCAGATTGTGTAGGCCCAATGAAAGCGAGTGATCTCCGCGAGCAATGCTTCCATTGCCCATAGCGATGGAGTTCGTACCGCGTTCACCGTTATCCCATTCCGTTCCGTCTGTGGTTCCGGCCCTGAAGGCTCCTTTGCTCTTATCGAAGAAGATGCGGTTGTTGTGATTGACATCACCATCGTTATCCAGGCTGGGACTTCCGAAAACGAGATTGTCTGCTGCAAAACTTCCGGGGGAGTTTGAAGTGACTCCTGCAACCGTATTGAATGCCGGAAGGGCAAGGGTGGACCAGCTCAACACGCCCGCACCGTTTGTGACCATTACTTGTCCGTTGACGCCACGTTGGCCTGGGAAGGTGTAGGAACCACCTGCCCCCGCGTTATCGGCATCAAGCGTAAGATTACCATTGATTGTGGTATTGCCGTTTTTGAGTATGACGAGTGCGTCCGAGCGCATTGTTCCGCTTACCCCATTTCCAATAACGAACAAGCGATCAAGGGCTTGCCAGCTATTGCTGGAAAAGGGCGGATTAATATCCGTGGCATAGACACCAATTCCACTTTCTCCGTATGATCGCACATACATACCGTGGCCTGAAGCGAACGATGTGTTTCCAATAGCCCACGAATCATCGCCATGTGCCACCGATCGTAGACCCGTTGCATTATTGTCGCCTAAGGCAATCGCCCCATGTGCTGAGGCATTTGCGCTAATACCAAGCGCAATCGATGAACTACCCGTTGCGCTTGAGCTATATCCAATAGCAACGGAGTTGTCAGCCGTTGCCTGACAATAGAGACCCAAAGTAATTGAATTTGCCCCACTTGAAAAGCAATTGTCGCCTATCGCAACCGCCCCAGTGCTAGTTGCCTGAGCGTCACCGATGGCTACTGATATTGGTGCGCTTGCCAGCGCCAGGCCATGGGCGAAGGAAAAGTTTCCAGTGGCAGAAGAAAAATAACCTGATGCCATCGAATAGCTACCAGAAGCAACTGTTCCGCGACCCAAAGCAACCGATCCACTTGCAGAAGCGCGTGTGTTTTGTCCTAGTGCTACCGAATATGTGCCTATGTTTGAGTCATTCCACTGTGTACCGTCTGCTGAGCCCGCGCGGAACGCACTCTTACTTTTATCAAAAAACATCCTGCTTCTGTGAGAAGCATTGCCGTCATCCGCCAGTTGTGTACTTCCAAACACAAAATCATCTGTGTCTACATTTCCAGGCGAGTTGGACGTCACTCCGCCAGCCGTGTTGAATGCAGGCAGCGGCAAGGTAGACCAACTCAACGCACCTGCTCCGTCTGTGATCATTACCTGACCATTACTACCTCTTTGTGCTGGAAACGTGTAAGCGCCACCTGCGCCCGAAACATTATCGGCATCGATAGTCAGTTGTCCATGAAGGCGAGTGTTTCCGTTTTTCAGAATGACGAGGGCATCAGACTTGTTGGGAGGTTGTGTCAGATCCGTCAGGCCAAGTGGAGCCCCATTGCCTAACACAAATAACCTGTCAGTAGGCACCCACGCAATATTAGAAGCAGCTGCGACATCCGTATTCCCATGTCCTAATACAATCTCGCTAAAGCTACGCGAACTAAGCCAGGAACCTATTGCAGCTCCGCCATACCCGGAAATTTGATGGAGATTTCCCAACGCAACAGCCCTAGGTGCCGTTGATGATATCAATGAAGAATAGCCGAACGCGGTCGCATAGTCCGCGTTCACCGTGTTGAGTCTTCCTCCTGTAAAGGCATATAGCCCATTGGCCTGGTTGGCCAGTCCAGCTGCAAAACTGGAAGAGCCACTTGCCTGCGATCCAACCCCAAAAGCTACCGAAGAGGAACCAGAAGCAATAGTATTTAATCCACTTGCAAAGGAAAAACTGCCAATGTTTGCATCGTTCCAGGAATTATCTGATGCCTGCCCAGCCCGGAACGCTCCTTTGCTTTTATCAAAGAAAAATTTTACACCGTTGCTGTTTAAATCTAGTGCTCCAAACACAAAATCATCTGTATTTTCATCTCCAGGCGAATTTGACGTCACATTATTTTCGGTTTTGAAAGCAGCATCTAAGTAAGGTGTTAAGCTGATTGC
>DASWTP010000236.1:0-46965 GCA_036402075.1 Chryseosolibacter sp.
GTAAATCCGGAATTTTTCTTCTAGTCTCCGCTCGAATTGAAATAACTATAAATCAATACAATCCCAGCTATCGGGACCAAAGGGACTCGGCACGCTGAGTCGGTTGGTTTTCAATCTCTTGTATCGTAAGCCTCCTGAGAACGAATTGCTGGATTTTTTATTTCATTTTTGTTACAATCAAGTGAAAGAAAGATGATCGCACATCGGTAATAGTTCTAATCGATGGTGTTTTTTTGTAATCAGTATGAATGTTAAGCACCCACTCCGTACACACTTTGAAAGATTTGTTACCGTAAGCGATGCTGAGTTCGAACGGATTCAGCAGCGTTTTAAGGTCAAACACCTGGAAAAGAATAGCAACGCGATGCTGCCAGGCGATTCCGTAAATGAAACTTTCTGGGTGGAGGAGGGCCTCTTGATTTCCATTTACAACGATGAAACAGGAAAAGAACACATCCTCCAGTTTGCCATCGAAAATTGCTGGATCACAGACCAGGAAGCCTTCTATAATCAAACAACAGGATCGCTAACTATTAAATGTTTGGAAAACGCAACGGTGTGGGCATTGTCTTTCGATGATCGGGAGACGTTGTGCGATGAACTTCCCGCGATGCAGAAGTTCTTCCGGAAGAAGGCCAACGATAGCTTTGTAAAACAGCAGCGAAGGCTTTTAACGTACCTGACGTCAGATGCCCAACAGCGACTGCGATTGTTGATGCAGGAATATCCGGGGCTTATCCAACGCGTGCCTAAAACGATCCTGGCGGCCTATCTCGGTGTCTCGCGCGAGACATTAAGCCGCTTTAAACTTTGATTGCTGCAAAACTGTGATGTAAATCACTTTCTTTTGAACCGATTCGATCGATGTTTGTGATATAAACAAATCAACTTTATGAAATCAATTCTGGTTCTTTCATTGCTAGTCCTTTCGGGCTCAGCATTCACACAGTCAAAAAATAACGATCCGCTGGCCGAGGCAAAAGCCGCAATTGCGAAAAGTAACGCCCTCTATTTTCAATCTTTCGAAAGAAATGATTCCACCATCTTCATTGAACGCTACGCTGATGATGCCTGTATCATGATGCCGAACGCACCACAGCTGTGCGGCAAACAAGAAGTGTCAAATTTCTTCAGGGTCGCCTATGATCAGTTCGGGCTTCGGGGAGGTAAGTTCATCACCACCGCAGTGTACGGAGATGGCAAAGAGTACGTCACCGAAGAAGGATTGTGGCAGTCTTTTAATAGCAAGGGTGAGTTATTTGATGATGGCAAATTTCTGGTGCTTTGGAAGAAAACTTCAAAAGGCTGGAAAATGTATCGCGACTCATTCAGCTCAAATCGTCAACCTTAAAAGCATGAAACAAAAAATAAATCACTTCAGAGATCTTCACCACCAGGCCGATCCTTTACTTATCGGCAACGTCTGGAATGTTCAAAGCGCGAAAGTTTTTGAAAACCTTGGTTACAAGGCGATAGCAACTTCGAGCGCGGCAGTAGCCGAGTCATTGGGATATGCAGATGGCCAGGCGATGAGCTTTGAAGAATATCTCTTTATAGTAAGACGCATTGCGAAGAGTACATCGCTACCGCTCTCGGTAGACCTGGAAAGTGGTTACGGAAACAATGCAGATGAAATCGTCCGGAACATCCGGCAATTGCAGGAGCTGGGGATTGTGGGCATCAATATCGAAGATTCCGTTATCAACAATGGAAAGCGCGAGATTGCCGATGCGCACCGGTTTGCGGACCTCCTCGCTTCCATTACGAGCGCCATCAGGCAGGATGAGCGATTGTTTATTAACGTTCGCACCGATGTGTTCCTGCTCGGCCTTCAACATCCGGTAGAAGAAGGGAAGCGTAGGCTCGCACGCTACGAAAAGACAGGCATTGATGGATTGTTTTTCCCGTGCATCACCGAGCGTGAGCACATTCAAGCGATTGTTGCGGAAGCCACTCTGCCGGTAAACGTGATGTGCATGCCAGCGCTGCCTGATTTTGTCACATTGAAGGCGCTGGGGGTAAAACGGATAAGCATGGGTAACTTCGTCAATAAAGAAGTCTACAAGCACCTTGAATCAATGATGAAGAAAATTGATGCAGCTAAAAGTTTTTCTCCTGTATTCCAATAGCGTAGAGTGAATTCCAAAAGACAGCGCGGCCTCTGTTCTGAGGCCCCGCTCGTTTTATTCATGGGCAATACATCAGTCTACCTTTGGAATACCGGTGTAGTACAGATCAAATCCTCCTTTTCCACCCGGGCGGTTTGATGAGAAAAGCATGAACTCATTGTCGAACTGCGGGGGAGCTTCGATAACCGGGCGGTATTCATCGAACGGAGTGTTGATCTTTTCACCAAAATTAACTGGCGCGGAAAACTCTCCATTTTCGTAAATCGAGTAGTAAAGATCAAAGCCACCAAAACCTCCCGGACGGTTTGACGCAAAGATGAGTCGATTGTTCGCGAAGTAGGGGCACTTATCATCAAAACCGGAGTTCAAGACACCGACAGGTGTGGAGGGAAAAACCGCTTTCGAAGCCAGGAAGGAAAGAATGTTCTGATTGGACGGGAAATCAATTTGGTAAATGTCAAAGTTTCCTGATTTATCTGAACAATAAAACATCTTTTCTATCGGAGGTACTGAACCAAAGTTGCTGGTTTCACCACGTATCATGAAGGATGGATACAATTCGTTGGCGGGTGTATTCACAAACGAAACACCTTGTGGTGATGCACATGCAGTTTGTATCTCCATGCCGTGATCTGAATTCAGCTCGTAGGAAAATTTAATGTCAAAGTTTCCCGACAGGTCGGTCGCATAAAGCATGACGTACTTATATCCATTCTCCACTTCGAATTCGCGTGAATATGGCCCGAGTTCGTTGGCAGAAGTGGTAATGGAGTCGTACATACTCCATTGGGTTATATTTTCAACTTCTTCGGCAAAATCTCCGTTGTCCTGGTTCCAGCGAAAACCACCTCTCATTTTTACAAAGTCGAATTGTTTGCCGTAGGAATACCGGTTCGTTGAAAACTGCAAAATGTATTCAGTGCCAATCACGTGCAGGTCGGAGTTGTAATCGTCATAAACGGAGTTCGCATCTTGAAAATTCTTTAGTTCTTCAGGAATGTGGCCCGTGGGGTATTCCATTTGCCTGCTGCAGCCCGCAAGAATGATAAGGAAAGAAAGTTGTACGATTTTTTTCATAGGTCTTTTTAATAGATAAGGAGGGTGATGATTAGACACCACAATGGCTTAAAAGGTTTGAATCGGGCCGACCCATCCATCTTCCAGGATACTCGTAAATGTCTCTGGCCGCCAGGCTTATTGTCTTCATATGGAATCAGGCAACCTGGTAATGAAGTCAACCCTATAAAAACGATTTTACATACAAAGTTGACTTTTATGAGATTTTACATACATTTACGGATATAATTAGAATCTTATGAAGGGCACTAACCTTGGTGAGTTTGAAGAACTGGTTTTGCTGACCATTGCAGCGTTGGTGAACGAAGCCTACAGTGTCGGCATCTGCGATGAATTGGAAAAACGTACAGGCAGGGCGACAAAGCTCGGAGTGGTTCATGCCGTGCTGAACAGACTTGAGGAAAAAGGGTTTGTAAAAAGTGCCCTGGGCGAGGCCACGAGTGTACGCGGTGGAAAACGGAAACGATTTTATTCGATCACCAGTGCTGGCAAGGCTGCGTTGCTGAAATCAAAGGAGGTGCGCGACCAATTGTGGAGCCTCATTCCTGAATTCTCATTGAAGAGCATTTGATATGGAATCCATAAAACCACCGGGCTGGGCAACAAGGTTTCTGACCTGGTATTGCAAGCCATCGTTGCTGGAGGATCTAGAAGGCGACCTTCACGAATATTTTGAACGAAACGTGGAAGCTAAAGGACCGTTTCGTGCCAGGCTTATTTATGTGTTAGACGTGCTGAAATTCTTTCGCTCGTACACCGTTCGTAAACCATCTTTCCTTGACACCCTAATCCAGTATATCATGCTGATCAGCTACATTAAGACCTCAGGCAGGAACATCTATCGAAATAAGTTTTTTTCGGCTATAAACATTGTCGGGCTGGCGGTAAGCATGTCGGTTGGCCTGCTTATGATCAGCATGCTCAACGATATTTTGTCGTATGACCGCTTCCACGAAAAGCATGATCGCATCTATCGCGTGATCAGTCGATATGAATACAATAAACGACAGGACAGCGACTATCACGCGACAACCTCGATGCGGGCTGCTAAACTGATTAAGGAGACCATCACTGCGCCTGAAGACGTTGCTATTCTACATCGTAATTTTTCCGGTGACCTGACAGCAGGCGATAAAACAATTCCATTTAATGGACTGATGGCCGATGAATCATTCTTCAACGTGTTCTCTTTCGAATTGATTCAAGGCAATCCGCAAACTGCACTTAAAGCGCCTTTCTCAATTCTGCTCACCCAGGAGACGGCCCGGAAACTTTTCGGAACTACAGACGTTCTCGGAAAAACTATTAACTACGACACGCACGAGTATTCTGTCACCGGCCTTGTGCAGGACCCTCCGAAATTTTCGCACATCGATTTCGATATGGTGGGCTCCCTCAGCACCCGGGAGATCATCCGCAAAGACGATCCGAATGAATTGAAGTGGGACAATATCTGGAGCACCTATGCGTATGTATTGATGCCCCCGGACGCAAACCTTGATGACTTTCGCAGCAACCTCAACGCGCTAAGTGCGAAAGAAGACCAGACTGTGAAGCTCACACACATTCAGCTTGACCTGGAACCCATGGACGGAATCATTGGTGGCGAAAACAGGAGTAACCAGCTCGGTCCCGTGATTGGCAAGACCGTAGTTCTCGTCTTTAGCATCCTGACATTTATTGTGATTCTGTCGGCTTGTTTTAACTACACGAACCTAAGCATCGCACGGTCATTTAAGCGTTCGAAGGAAGTTGGTATCCGCAAGACGATTGGTGCGCTGCGAAGCCACGTAGCCTTGCAGTTCGTTGTTGAGTCGGTCATTATTGCGTTGATCTCATTAATCCTCGCTTTTGGTATTTTCCTGCTCAGCAGGCCGCACTTCATTTCAATGGAGTATTCCATGCAAACATTGCTGGTGCTTGATCTTTCACCTCGCCTCATTGTGTTGTTTATCTTGTTTGCCATCGCAGTGGGGATTTTTGCTGGGCTCGTTCCTGCCTTGTTTTTCTCTAAGCTTAATGCCATCCAGGTATTGAAAAACCTTTCTTCTAAAAACATCATCAAAGGTATTACCGCCAGAAAAGCGCTCATTGTATTTCAATACACCATCTCGATCATGTTCATCACCGGAACTGCGATCATGTATAAGCAGTATAAGCACTTCCTCGCCTATGACCTTGGATTCAGCACCGCGAACATTATCAATATCCGGCTACAGCAAGGGAACGCTGCGGTACTGCAAAAGGAACTTGAGGAGTTGCCCGAGGTGCAAGGGATTTCAAAATCCAGCTTAGTGATGAGCGTTGGCAACTATTATGGTGTAGACATGAAGTATTACAAAACACCTGCCGACTCCACTTTTGTATACTATAATGCGATCGATGAGAATTTTATACCGCTGCACGACATTCCAATGGTGGCTGGACGCAATTTCCAGGTCAAGTCGGACTCCGCATTCGAAAGCGAGGTGATCGTGAATAGGCATGTACTCAAACGTTTCAACATTTCGCCTGATGATCCGCAAAAGGCGCTGGGCGAGCCTGTCAAGATCAGTCAGAAGGAAATGGTGATCATTGGTGTGGTTGATGATTTTGAATACGGCAGAGCGAATAACCGAACAAACAAAGAGGTGATCCTTCGCTACACAAAAGATCCTGGATTTTTAAACGTCAAAATTTTGTCCGATGACTGGATTGACACAAAGGCGAAGATCGAAAGCATTTGCAAGAAGATTGACCCGGTGCACCCGCCCGATGTAAAGTTTTACACGGACCAGATCGAAGAGAGTTTTCAAGGCCTTCAGGCCGCCATCAAGCTTGGCGGATCAATTGCCTTTCTCATTATTGTAATTTCTTCCGTTGGTCTGCTGGGTATGGTTGTTTATACCACCGAGACAAGATTGAAAGAAGTCAGTATCCGTAAAGTTCTTGGTGCCTCGGAAGGTGGTATCCTGGTGTTGCTCGGGAAGGGTTTTGTGATGCTGCTTGCACTTGCCGCGTGCATTGCGTTGCCGATTACCTATTTATTTTACGAGCAGTTTCTCTTGCCTCAGATCGCCAATCACGCACCGATGGGGATCCTTGAGTTCGCGATAGGGATCTTCGCGATACTTGCAATTGCGTTGATGATGATCGGTTCTCAAACAATTAAGGTTGCCAGGACAAATCCGGCTGAAGTTCTGAAAGCTGAATAAGGCAGCGATTGTTGCGATTTCGCTAACTTAACAACATGGATGCGGGAGAAATTTTCGGCTTAGTGCTATCAGGGGGTCGGAGTTCACGCATGGGCACTGACAAGAGCACACTGAACTTTCACGGCCAGCCTCAGCTCGACCATATGATCGGCTTGCTCACGCGAGTTTGTAAGTCGGTGTTTGTCTCCGCGCGGAAAGAACAGGCCTTACGTTCGGACGTCAATTATCTGCTGGATCAATTCGACATTCAGGGTCCGATGAACGGAATACGTACTGCGCTTGAATCTAATCCGCAGGTCGCGTGGCTCATTGTTGCAGTGGATATGCCGAATGTAGGCCACCCTGCACTACGGGAATTGATTGTCAATCGTGACCCTTCAAAATTAGCGACTTGCTTTTTCAACGAGCACAAAAAATGGCCAGAGCCCTTGCTTGCCTTGTGGGAGCCTGCAGCGCGGATGCCAATCCAACGGTTCGTGCGTGATGGTAAGAACAGTCCGCGCGATTTTCTGAGTTCACATCACGTAAACATGATTCAGCCTGTTGATCCTTCAATTCTGCTGAACGTCAATTCACCCGAAGATCTCTTAAATTTCAGGAAGAACATTAACAAAGGTTGAATTCTCTCATCGCCAACGGGAAATTTCTGTTCTCATGGCCGGGGTAACTCAATTTCAGCAGGGCGAAGCGTTGAAGCTCCGACAGCTGCAACCATTGGCGTATTGAGATTGCCCAATTAAATTCTTTTAGCTTCTCCTGCAGCGGATAAGGAATCTCATCGGTGATGGCCCATGGAGGATTTATCATCACAGGAATTTCTGTTCCGCTCTCGCCCGTATACTTACGAATGAAGGCGAGCAGCGTATTTTTGTAATGGCCGATCTCGTCTGCGGTATGGCAAGGCAGCAGCGCAAGTTGTTCACGTTCTGCTGCGGTCATGTGGCTCCACTCTTTCAGCTTCAGTTTAATTCCGCATGAGTCGAGCTTAAAGCGCACGATCATCGGAATGCAGCGGACGTTGTCTTCAACGAAGTCGGCTTCGAAAGCGAAGAAAGTTTCAGCAGTTAGTGTGTTCATACGGTTTCAGGTTTTTTTAATGAATGAATTGCATTTGTGATCGAGCGCGGCAACGACTTTCTTTCATTTACAACTCTTCCCACCACGATCACGGCAGGGGCTCCGATATTTTGCTGCATCGCAATGGATTCGATGGTCGATGCGGTTCCAAAAACTAGCTTCTGCTGAGCGAATGTGGCATGCTGAATGATCGCGATGGGTTCGGCAGGGGAACGCAAGTTCGAAACCAATTTTGCAATTGATCTCAGGTGCGAATAACCCATCAGAATGACCAGCGTGGCGGTGGACTGAGCGGCCAGTCTGATATCGTTCGAAAGTTCTCCAGTAGAGAGGGTTCCTGTTATTACCCAGAAGCTTTCGTTCACGCCCCGTTTCGTCAACGGAATTCCTGCAGCGTTGGGTGCTGCAATCGCGCTTGAGACGCCTGGAATTGTTTCTGTCTCAAAACCATGCTCTTTTACAAAGGTGGCTTCTTCATGCCCACGGCCGAATACATTTGGATCTCCACCTTTCAGGCGCACAACACAATTGTAACGCCTGGCATAGAATACCAGGAGCTTGTTGATTTCTTCCTGCGGAAATTCTTTCCTGCCTTTGCGCTTGCCGACATAGACAAACTTGCAATGCGGTTTGCAGTGCTCGAATAGTTCGGTTGAGAGCAGCGCATCGTAGAGGACAACATCTGCATCGCGCAATGCTTTTACACCCTTCACCGTGATCAGGTCGCGGTCGCCAGGGCCGGCTCCAACAAAAATGACTTTTCCCATCAGTATGTAAATTACGTAGTAATATTACGTAAATATTTGTTGTTAATTACGTTTTAATACGTATAATTACTTCAAATTCATTCAGTATTTACTTAAATCGTTTGCAATGAAACGTATCATAGTAATCGGCAACGGCATGGTGGGGTACAAGTTTTGTGAGAAGCTGCGCAGTCGAAGCAAAGACAGCGCTCTTATTATATATGGCGAAGAGCCGCGACCAGCCTACGACCGCGTTCACCTGAGCAGCTTCTTTGAGGGAAAATCTCCGGCCGATTTGCTGATGGCACCCGCGGCATGGTACGAGGAGAATAACATCCAACTTTTCACGAGCGAATTGGTAACTGCCATTGATACGAAATCAAAAACAATTACAACACATTCTGGCAAAGTTGACAATTATGACTTCCTCGTTTTAGCGACAGGCTCGGCAGCGTTTGTTCCGCCCGTGCCCGGTGTTGAAAGGCATGGCGTCTTTGTCTATCGCACAATAGAAGATCTTTTCCAGATCACCACCTATTCTAAGCGTGTGAAAAGGGCTGCCGTGATGGGAGGAGGATTACTGGGCCTCGAGGCAGCAAAAGCGATGATTGACCTTGGACTTGAGACAACTGTGATTGAGTTTGCTCCACGACTAATGCCAAGGCAATTGGACGATGCGGGCGCGGCCATCCTCAAGCACAAGTTGGAGAAGATCGGCCTGAGAATACTGGTTGGCAAAAGCACGGCTTCAATCGAAGGCAACGGCAAGATCGAGGGATTAAAATTCACCGATGGCTCAACGCTCGACATTGAAATGCTGGTGATCTCCGCAGGCATTAGGCCGCGGGATGAAGTTGCAAAGTCTTCTGGTTTGCACGTACACCCACGTGGTGGGGTGCTGGTCAACGATCAGCTGCGCACGAGCGATGAAAGCATTTTCGCCATTGGCGAGGTTGCCGTGCATAACGCGATGGTATACGGACTGGTTGCTCCAGGGTACGAAATGGCAGAGTGTGTTGTGCGCGAGATACTCGGTGAACCAAAAAAACTTTTTCAAGGCTATGACATGTCGACTAAGCTGAAACTGATCGGGGTTGATGTTGGCAGCTTTGGCGACCCCTTCGCTGACACGCCCGGAAGCATCCCCATCGCTTTTCAGGACAAGCGCAACGGGGTGTATAAGCGCATCAATGTCTCAGAAGACGGAAAATACCTGCTTGGAGGAATCCTCGTAGGCGATGCCTCACAATACAATTTGTTTCACCAGATGGTGGCAAATAAGATGGTTTTGCCTTCGCAACCCGAATCGTTGATCATTGGAGTTCCAGGCGCAAACGCACCCGACTCAGGCGTTAAGGGCATTCCGGGAACGGCTCAAATCTGTTCGTGTGAAAATGTGAGCAAAGATGATCTTGTTCATGCTGTCACTGATCGCGGTTGCAAAACGGTCAATGAATTGAAGAAAGACACCAAAGCTTGCACAGGCTGTGGCGGATGTACACCCATGGTGAATGATATTCTCAAATTTACACTGGAGTCCATGGGTGTTAAGGTAAAGAAAACACTTTGCGAGCATTTTGACTTTACCCGTCAGGAGTTGTACGACCTGATTAAAGTCAAGCAGCTCCGCACTTATGATGAGGTGCTCGATGCCAATGGTAAGGGCGATGGCTGCGAAATCTGCAAACCTGCCGTGGCCTCCCTGCTGGCAAGCCTCTGGAATGATGTGATCCTCAAACAGGAAACGATCCAGGACACGAATGACCGATTCCTGGCAAACATTCAGCGGGGCGGGACCTATTCGGTCGTACCACGGATTGCTGGTGGAGAGATCACACCCGAAAAATTAATAGCCATCGGAAGGATTGCAAAGAAGTATCAACTCTATACGAAAATTACCGGTGGACAGCGCATTGACATGTTTGGCGCCCGGGTGGACCAACTTCCGGAAATATGGGAAGAGTTGATAGAAGAAGGCTTCGAAAGTGGCCACGCCTATGGTAAAGCGCTCAGGACAGTGAAGAGTTGTGTTGGCTCAACATGGTGTAGATTCGGTGTTCAGGACTCAGTATCGTTTGCCATCTTTATTGAGAACCGCTATAAGGGTCTTCGCGCACCGCACAAATTAAAAGGAGCTGTATCGGGTTGCATCCGGGAATGTGCAGAAGCGCAGTCGAAAGATTTTGGTATCATCGCTACGGAGAAAGGGTGGAACCTGTATGTGTGTGGTAACGGTGGCTCGCACCCGCAGCATGCCAAACTGATTGCAGCAGACGTTGATACCGAAACATGTGTCAAGCTAGTCGATCGCTTCCTCATGTTTTATATCCGCACAGCAGACCCCCTCACGCGCACAGCAACCTGGCTGAACAAAATGGAAGGCGGCCTTGACTATTTGAAAGACGTGATCGTCAACGACTCCCTCGGTATTGGCGCGGAACTCGAAAGAGAAATGGATGAACTCATCAAGCATTATCACTGCGAGTGGAAAAAAGTTGTGGAAGATCCTGCGATGCGCTCGCGCTTCAAGCATTTTGTTAATGATGAGTCCGAAGATGAGACACTGTCATTTGTAGACATGCGCGGCCAGAAATGCCCACCCGACTGGAACAAGAAAACCACATTGTAATGGAATTGAAGAAAGAAAACCGTGTTGAGAAACCTGTTGAAACGATGACGTGGTTTAAGGCCGCACATATCTCAAAGTTTCCGGAGAATGGCGGTGCGTGTGTAAAATACGAAGGCCAGCAGATTGCTGTATTTAATTTTACCAGGCGCAACGAATGGTATGCCTGCCAGAACCAATGTCCCCACAAGATGCAAATGGCACTGTCGCGTGGCATGATCGGATCGCATGAACTTGAGCCGAAGGTGGCGTGCCCATTTCACAAAAAAACCTTTTCCTTGAGAACGGGTAGTTGCCTCAACAGCGAAGAAGAATCTATTCGTGTATACCCGGTTAAGGTGATGAACGACTACGTATATATCGGAATCCAATAACCCAGGCGCCTACGCAAAGTTAGGTTAGAATGTCCAGGCAGCCAATTTGCCTGGCATTTTTTTGCATTTTCTGGTCCCAACCCGGTCTACGTGTATCCAAATAATATTACGTAACTTGCTAAGTAATGAATGTAAAGTTCGCTCAGGATGATAAAGCGCACCTAAACCGGTTTAACAAGCTTGGGTTATGGTACATCGTTGCCTTGAGTATGATTGCTGTGATTGCTATCGTGGGACAAGTTCTCATCCAACAACATCTTCAGGCGCAAGTGAGCGACTCACACGTGGTCAACCTTGCAGGGACACAGCGTTACAGGAGCCAGTCTATTGTTAAACTGTCGCTCCTGCTGTATGCGGATGTTAACCACACCACCTACCCGGATAAAACGCGCGCGCTTCAAACAACATTAGATGAATGGAAAAAGGGACATGAAGATTTACAACATGGCAATGCGGACTTAAACTTGCCCGGGGCAAACAGCGAGACCATCAAACAAATGTTTGCAGACATTAACCCGTATTTTCAAAAGATCTATTCCAGCGCGAGCGCTGTTGCCTCCCTGACGTCTGGCGTTGATAAAACGGATACAACGCTCCTGAACGCTTCGATCCGCCAACTTCTCGATAACGAGGCAATTTTTTTGGCGCGTATGGATGAGATTGTTTTTCAATTCGATCGCGAGGCGCGCGAAAAAGTCTCGAGGCTCAGCAACCTGGAGTATGCGTTGCTGGCCATCTCGTTACTCGTTATCCTTCTTGAGATCTTGTTCGTATTCAAACCAACAACCCGCCAGGTGAGTCAAACCATTACTCAACTGATGTCGTCCGAGGAGAATGCGAAAAAATTGTCAAAGGAAATCGGTGAATTGTATGCTTCACTTGAGCGATCGTATGAAGAACTGTCTATTGTCAACCAGCCAGTCGAAAATCCGAGACTGTTGGCGAAAGCCGACCGGGGCGGCAATGTGACCTTCCTCGGGGAGACGCTTCAGCAGGAATATAGTTCGTCAAACAACCTGAGGCTTTGTGACCTTTTCCCTGGCATGAGCCACCCGGATGATTGGATGGATAATGTGATTGACGTTGTGTCTGAGGGAGAATCGTGGGCAGGAGAGATCCGGTTTGATCCGCCAGGAAAGAAAGGGTCGTGGGTACAGCTCGTCATCACTCCCGTATTTAATGAGTCAGGAGATGTAGATGAGCTTGTGATGACCGGTGCTGACATGACACAGCGCAAGGAGGCGGAGCAAAACATGAACGTGAAAAACCGCGCGGAGATTGAAAAGAAGATTAACCAGCAAAAGTTTCGTTCGGTCTTGATCCTCGAAGGCCAGGAAGAAGAACGCAAGCGGATCGCCATGGACATTCACGATGGGATCGGCCAAATGCTAACCTCACTGAAATTTCAAATTGAGTCTATCGATCTGGGTGACAATGCCAAGGCGGCTCAGAAAATTCATGAGATCGAGTTGTTGATTAGAGATGTGATCCGCGAGGTGCGCAGGGTAACGTTCAATCTCAAGCCGACTGTGCTTGGCGACTTTGGCTTGCAGGCTGCCTTGAACGTGTTCATCCAGGAGATTGGCAAACTTACGGACATCAGGCTCGCGTTTAAAACCACGGGTGAAATCGACCGCCTTCCGCAGAAAATCGAGAACAATATTTTCCGGATCATCCAGGAAGCGATCAACAATGCGATAAAATATTCAGGTGCCACACAAATCACAATAACGCTTGAACAGTTGAACGAGGCATTGATTGTTAGTGTGTCGGACAATGGGAGAGGGTTTGATGCGGCACTTGTCGATACGCGGAACACAAATATTGAATCGGGGCGTGGATTCTTTAACATGTACGAACGCACCGAATATCTGAACGGACAACTCAGCATACACACCCAGCTTGAAAAGGGAACAACAGTGACGCTGAAAGTTCCGGTTCGCGCTGTTTTAACTGAAGAGGTAAAAAGTTTATGAGCAAAATAAATATAGTATTAGCCGATGACCACGTCCTGGTTCGCAATGGAATCAAAGCAATGCTCGAGTCCGAGCCTGACATCAATGTGGTTGGAGAGGCGGGCAACGGATCAGAAGCATTGGAACGCGCGCAGAACCTGAAACCCGACATCGTGGTACTCGATATCCGTATGCCGCAAATGACGGGGCTCGAAGCTGCCGCGAAACTGCGTGACGTTGCGCCATCAACTAAAGCAGTCATCCTTTCCATGCACGATTCCGAAGATTATGTTCTGCAAGCACTGGACTCGGGGGCTTATGGCTATCTTCTGAAGGACACCGACAAAAACGAATTCATCAAAGCGCTGAAGCAAATCCATGGAGGAAGCAAATACTTCAGCGGGGCAGTTTCCAATGTGCTCGCAAACCAACTTTTAAGCGGCAAACCGGCCAGCAGGCCGCAGCCTCGCGCAGAGGATGCCTACCATCTTACAAAGAAGGAAAAAGAGATCCTTCGGATGATTATCGATGGCAAGCAAAACAAGGACATCGCAGAGCATTTCGACAAAAGCGTTCGCACCATCGAAACCCATCGCTTCAATATCATGAAGAAGCTGAATGTGAACAACGGTGTTGATATGGTAAACAAGGCAGTGAAGGAAAACCTTGTGTGATTGCACGCCACGAGTGTGCTTCAACACTTTTGAAATCGCCCGTTCATCTCCAGCATGCGCAGACCGCGCGTATTTGTGCTTACCATTCAAACTACGTAGCGCAAACGATTATTACCTCAGTTTCAATCCGTTTCGGTAATTATTTACGTAATAAAACGTAAATATGTCAATTAGTTACTTACTTTTATTACGTACAATCTACGTAATTATGAACGCTTTAAAAGTATCGCAAAAAGCCACCCGCATCAACCTGCTGGATTTTAAAAGTCCGTCAATGCGCGCATTCCACATCACGTGGTTCACGTTCTTCCTGTGCTTTTTCGGATGGTTTGGCATTGCCCCGCTAATGCCAGTCATTCGGGAGGATCTCAATCTTTCGAAAAGTCAGATCGGAAACATCATTATCGCCTCAGTTGCCATTACCATTTTCGCACGGCTCTTGTTTGGTTGGCTTTGTGATAAGATTGGTCCGCGAATCTCTTACGCTATATTGTTAATTGTGGGATCGATTCCCGTGATGTGCATCGGCTTCAGCAACAGTTACGAATCGTTCCTTTTGTTTCGCCTTGCCATCGGGGTGATTGGAGCTTCGTTCGTCATTACGCAATACCATACGTCCATCATGTTTGCGCCTAATGTCGTAGGAACCGCGAATGCGATGGTTGCTGGTTGGGGAAACATGGGAGGCGGAGTAACGCTCATGATCATGCCGCTGATCTTCACCGCGTTTATTGGTTTGGGCTACATCGATGAACAGGCATGGCGCTACAGCATGGTGGTGCCGGGAGCCGCGCTTTTCATTATGGGGTTTGTCTATTATTTCTTCACACAGGATACGCCTGAGGGAAATTTTAGTAAGCGGAAAACCTCAGATGAAACGCCAGCGAAAAAAATTTCCTTCCTATCGGCATGCAAAGATTACCGCGTGTGGATGCTTTTCCTGGCGTATGGAGCCTGCTTTGGCATCGAAATTACGATCGATAACATCGCCACCCTTTACTTTGTCGATAACTTTAAACTCGGTCTTCGTGAGGCGGGGATAATTGCCGGGCTGTTTGGAATGATGAACATCTTTGCGCGCGCACTGGGCGGAATGTTCGGTGATAAGGCCGGCAAAAAATTCGGACTGCGCGGGAGAATAATTGCGCTTAGTGTTTTTCTGTTCCTTGAAGGCCTTGGTATTATCCTCTTCTCAAACATTCATTCGTTGCCGGTAGCTATTGGCATGATGCTCGTGTTTGCTCTCTTTCTGAAAATGGCAAACGGAGCTACCTATTCGGTTGTTCCTTTCATAAACGCCAAAGCCATTGGTACGGTATCAGGAATTGTTGGCGCGGGCGGCAATGTAGGAGCCGTTCTCGCTGGGATCTTGTTTGCGTCAGAGAGCCTTAACTACAGAGAGAGCCTCCTGATCATTGGCGTTACGGTTGTTGTCGTGGCGGGACTTTCTTTCTTGCTGAGTGTTCCCAGGTTCGTAACTCAGGATGTTTTATTGAACGAGCCATCAAAGCCGTATGCCGTTGCGCCTACTGAAACTCAATCCTAACTGTTCGAGAAATGATAGCAAAACTACTAACCATCGTTTTTGTCGGGCTGGGTTTCGTGACCGCCTTTTGTCAATCCGACAGGCAGCTAACAATATCCGCACAGCTCCGTACCCGGACTGAACTTCGTGACGGGCAGGGAACGTTGGCCATACGTGACACGGTGCCTGCGTTTTTTACCTCGCAACGCTCGCGCATTAACTTGGGGTTTTCATCGCACCGGCTGAAGCTATACACGTCAATTCAGGACGTGCGTGTCTGGGGGCAGGACGCTTCGTCCATCAACCGAAATAATGCCACCGGCTCTGATGGTTTTATGGTGCATGAGGCATGGGCTGAGATCAGTCTCATCGACACGGGGAAAGTCGTCAAGAATTTCACATTGAAAATCGGGCGGCAAGAATTGGTTTACGATGACGTGCGACTGCTCGGCAACCTCGACTGGTTGCAGCAGGCAAGACGCCACGATGCTGCCGTGCTGAAATTTGATCATGGTGGATGGACCGCTCACCTGGGTGCTGCCTTTAACCAAAATGCAGAGCGAAAATCCAATACGATTTACAACGGTGTGCCTTCCGGCTATGCGGCCAGCACAAACGGCATGAGTTCGATGTACAAGTCGTTGCAATTTGCATACATCGCCAAAAAGTTTTCGTCCGCCACTGTTTCTTTCCTTTCGGTAAAGGATGATTTCAGCAGGTTTCATTTTGCAGCTGATGACCTTGATAAAAAGAATCCGGTTTACGAACAGCGGGTATGGAGCAGAATTACCACCGGTGCAAACGCGGTTGGTACGCTCGGAAAGAAACTGAACGTTGCTGCGAGCGCATTCTACCAGGGAGGAAGATACCGGGAAGGAACGTCACTTGATGAATATCTGTTGTCGCTGTCGGCCATCTATCAGGCAGGAAAGAAGTATAGCACCGGTGCAGGTGTCGACATTACTTCCGGGAACAACGGTGCGGATGCGAGCAGAAAATTTCAACGCTTTGATCCGCTGTATGGAACGCCCCATAAATTCTGGGGCCATATGGATTACTTCTATGTTGCTGATGGTTTTGGTTCCAACGGTCTGATTGATCTCTACCTGAAAAACAAGTTTCATGCTCGCGAAAATCTGTTCTGTACACTGGATGTCCATCACTTTTCATTGCCAGGTGCAGTCACTGATGAGTCGGGAGCCACGCTCACAAAAACGCTGGGTACGGAGCTGGACTTCATCTTCAATTACGGCCTCACGCGGCAGATCAATTTCGAAGCAGGATACTGTACCCTTTTTGCATCTCCAACACTGGCATCACCACGAGTGAAGAACGTTCCACGTGCCGATAACCTGGCGACCTGGGCTTACCTGATGATTGCGATCAAGCCTGAGATCTCCTTCAAACATTAACATCATGGTATCGCAGCAGTTTGCCGCCAGTGCAAAAGAAGAGACTTTCAGATCCACATGCTCGTATTGCGGGGTAGGGTGTGGGATCATCGTAAGAAAAGATAGGCGAAATCAACTGTCTGTCGAAGGAGACCCGGATCATCCGGTGAACAAAGGAATGCTATGCTCAAAAGGCATGAACCTTCACTACGCTATGCGCGACAAGTCCGATCGGCTTCTTTATCCGGAGATGCGTTGGAGCAGGAGTCATCCGTTGCAGCGCGTAAGCTGGAACGATGCGATTACACGTGCGGCTTCCGTATTTGCCGCGCTGATCAAGAATTATGGGCCTGATTCTGTTGCGTTTTATGTTTCTGGTCAATGTCTCACCGAGGAATACTATATCGCCAACAAACTCGTCAAAGGTTTTTTGGGAACAAACAACATCGACACAAATTCGCGCTTATGTATGAGCAGCGCGGTGGCGGGATATTCGCAGACATTGGGCGAGGATGCGGTTCCTGTTTCTTATGATGATATAGAACTGGCAGACGTTTTTCTGATTGCGGGCGCTAATCCAGCGTGGTGTCATCCCATTTTGTTCAGAAGGATCGAAGAACACAAACGTCTCCACCCGCAGATCAGAATTGTAGTTGTTGATCCCCGCAGGACTCAAACCTGCGCCCTTGCCGACCTGCATTTGCAGATCAACCCGGGCACCGACATTTACTTATACCACGCCATTGCACGAACGCTAATCGAAAATGGTGACATCGACCTCGATTTCATTTCGAAGCACACTGATGATTTTGAAAAGTACCGCGACTCGGTTCTCTCCGTTACCATCGAAGATGCAGCCAGCATTTGTGGCGTGGCGTCAGCTGAGATTCGCCAGGCGGCTCTGTTTATTGGCAACACAAAAGGCTTTCTCACGATGTGGGCGATGGGATTGAATCAAAGCATTATTGGTGTGCGAAAAAACATTGCGCTCATCAGTCTTAATCTGCTCACTGGTCAAATTGGCAAGCCTGGCTCGGGTCCGTTTTCACTGACAGGGCAGCCGAATGCAATGGGCGGCAGAGAAGTAGGAGGGCTGGCCACCATGTTGGCCGCACATCGAAGCATTGCAAATCCAGCACATCGCAAAGAAGTTGCAGCATTCTGGGGCGTAGAAAAATTATCTGATAGACCAGGGCTCACGGCAACACAAATGATTGAGGCGCTGGAATCGGGAGCATTGAAAGCAATTTGGATAATGTGTACGAACCCCATGGTAAGCTGGCCTGATTCCAGGCGCGCGGAAGCTGCTCTGGCGAAAGCTAAATTCGTGATCGTCCAGGACATTTCTTCACGATCGGACACAGTGAGGTTTGCGGATCTTGTCCTTCCCGCAGCCGGCCACTTTGAAAAGGAAGGAACGATGACAAACTCAGAGCGAAGAATTACACACCTCGAAAAAGTTGTTGAACCTCCCGGTGAGGCGCTTCCGGACGTGGAGATCCTCTGCAGGTTCGCAAGGGCCATGGGGTTTGGCGGGTTCAACTATGACAGCACATCTCAGATTTTCGATGAACACGTTCGGCTGACCGAAGGAACGCGCATAGACATGAGCGGCCTCACATACGACTCCCTGAAAACACATCGCTCGGTCCAGTGGCCTTACCCGAGAAATGCTGCCGCAGGTACTCCACGGTTGTTCTCAGACAAACAGTTTTATACCGATACGAAGCGAGCGAAGTTCCATTGGCTTCCACCTGAAAATCTTTCTACCCCCACCAGTCCGCAGTTTCCCCTCATTCTTACAACCGGACGGATTCGCGACCAGTGGCACACCATGACAAAGACTGGAAAAGTTAGCCGGCTTCGTCAGCACATTGATAAACCATTCTTAGAGATTCATCCTGATGATGCCTCGCTGAGGGGGATTAGCGATGGGAGTTTGGTTTTGGTGCAAAATGATTTAGGTGAAGTCCGCGTGAGAGCGAACGTGACAACCGAAATTAAACCTGGAGTTGTGTTCCTGCCAATGCACTGGGGGCGATCATTGTCGGGTGATGCGGGTCGTGCAAACAACCTCACCGATATGCTGGTCGACCCGATATCGAAAGAACCTGATTTCAAATTTTCGCGTGTTGAAGTAAGCCGATATCAAAAGGTGCGTGAGAAAATCATTGTGGCGGGCGCGGGAGCCGCTTGCTATCGGTTTTTATGCTCTTACCGGGAACTGAATCAAACTGACGAAATTCTCGTCATCAGTAAAGAGACTCATCCATTTTATAATCGGGTCCTTTTGCCGGAATATGTAAACGACTCGTTACCCTGGGAGAGGCTGCAAAAATTTGGCGCGGGCGAATTTGAAAACCTGGATGTTTCTCTAAAGCTCGACAATGAAATCATCGCCATCGACCGGACAGCGAAGTTTGTCCTGGATCGTGATAATCAACGGCACTACTATGACAAGCTTATTCTTGCAACGGGAAGCAGGGCGAATGTGCCAAAGGATGCCCCGGTAAATTTGCCAAATGTCTTCACGATGCGAACACGATATGATGCTGATCGCCTGAGAGAGCATCTGAAGCCTGGCGGCCATGTGCTCATTGTCGGTGGAGGTTTGTTGGGAATTGAATTGGCCGTTTCTCTTCGGCAGATCGATATCGAAGTTTCCATCCTTCAACTTGGAAGCCGGCTCATGGAACGCCAGATCGACAATCTTGCCGGACAGCTCTTGCTGGAGTACATCGAAGAACGCGGTGTTACAGTCTATATGAACGATCAGCTTCAGGTAGTCAGAAATGACAATGCCACGGTCACCGCCCAGCTGCGGAGTGGCAAGACTATTTCCGCTGATGCGTTGGTGTATGCCGTTGGAACGAGACCGAACATCGAGTTTGCACAGGATGCAGGGATCGAGTCAGCGCGGGGAATATTGGTAAATGATTTCCTGCAGACGAATGATCCGAACATCTTTGCTATTGGTGAGATCGCTGAACACCGTGGCAAGATTCTTGGTATCACTTCTGCAGCGGAAAAACAGGCCGATGTACTTGCGCGATTTTTCGAAGGAGACCTGCACAGCATATATGAAGGAGCGGTGCCAATGAACATTCTCAAGCTGCACGGACTTGATCTCTGTTCCATCGGTCTGGCAGACGTTCCTGCACACAGTACCGAGTACGAGGAGATTCTGTTCATCGACAAAGCCGAACGGTATTACAAGAAATGTATCATTAAGGACGATCGGCTTGTGGGAGCGATCCTGGTGGGTGATAAAAATGAGTTTGCGGAGTTCAAATCACTCATCGAAGACCGGATCGAATTATCTGAGCAGCGGATGAAACTTTTGCGTAGTGGGAGGGCTGTAGAACCGCTGCTGGGAAAACTCGTGTGTACGTGCAACCAGGTTGGCACAGGCAATATCGAAAAGCTCATTGACGGTGGCTTGGAATCGTTATCAGAAATCTGCCAGCGCTCGGGTGCAGGTCTCGGCTGTGGAAGTTGCAAACCGGAAATTCAGCAAATGCTGAGGAAACGATCAATTACGTGTAACGAATGAGCCGATTCGAAATTCCCTCTAACGGAACTTCCGATGTATTTGCACGGAGGAAAAAAGTAAATTACAGCAGCGAATTGACTTCTTCCATGCTGCAACCATCTTCCGTCCAGAAAAAAAGTGACTTGATCCGTGTATTTGTTAAGGGAGGATTTTTGTCGCCAGCCGATCTGTTAAAGATTATGAGCATGGCGCGTTCCCTTGGCAATCGTTGGATCTTATTTGGTTCCCGTCAGGACATTATGTTCCCCGCTCGGGGTGCGGACGATGGACGCCTTGCAACTGCTTTTCGCGAAATCGGCATCGACTACGAGATAGGAGGTGATCAATCGGTTTATCAGAACATTATTACGTCCTATGTTGCGGTGAACGTGGTTGAGACAACACCGTGGGTGAAGGAAGATACGTATAACGTCCTGATCGACAGTTTTGATTTCCGCCCGAAACTGAAGATCAACATCGTTGACCCGGTTCAAAGCATTGTGCCACTGCTGACCGGTGAACTCAACTTCATTGCTTCTAAAGAAGAGAACTATTGGTATCTCTACATCCGCGATCCGCGCAAGGGAAATGTGGTCGAATGCTGGCCACGCCTTATTTTCTGGCAAGACATTCCAAAGGTTTGCCGTGAGCTTGAAAGTATTTTCCTGGAGCTCTCGCCATTTACGGCTGAGATGCTGCACATGGTGTTCAAAAACAATAACATCCGGATCAACTACAAACCCATCACCGAAAAACTTTCGCTGCATCACCGGCCTTTTCCCTATTATGAAGGGTTGAATGCCATGCAAAACAATCAGTATTGGCTCGGCCTCTACTGGCGAAACAACCAGTACGACATCGAATTTCTGAGCGCGGCTTGTCGCATGTGCCAGGAGACGAACATCGGTAAGATCAACCTGATTCCGTGGAAAGCTTTTATAGTGAAGGGAATTAAATCCGGTGACCGGTTGAGGTGGGAGAAGCTGATGGGGAAGTTTGGTATCAACGAGCGACATTCTTCGCTGGAGTTGAATTGGCATCTGCCCGTGATCGATCCGGAAGCGCTGGACCTCAAACGGTTTTTAGTTCGTGAGCTGGATCAACAGGATATCAGCACCCATGGTCTTACCTTCACGATCAAGACACAACGTGAAATGTTTTATTTTACTTCGATCGTAATTGAAAAATCCAGCGCAAGTCCAGCCGGGGACGCTTACAATATTCTTTACGCGAAAAATTTTAATCCAAACACAATCACCTATCTCACTTACGCAAAAAATGTCAGGAAAGAAATTATTCCCGCACTCCTGATCGAACTCAGTAAGCTATATTTCCGTCAATTGAATCCGGACCGCGAAACCCCAGAGGAGCGCAAAGGGGACCAGGTCCCTGAGGCGAAGGTAAGCCTCGTTGTCTATCAATGTCCAAATTGTCTCACGCTGTACGATGAGCGTTTTGGCGACCAGGTTTCCGGCATTATGCCCGGAACAGCGTTTGACTCGCTGCCGGAGAATTATGTTTGCCACGTGTGCGGAGGAGAAAAGAAATATTTCCAGGCACGACACTTTGCAAGCTAATCTGTATACGCAATTTGAGTGAAGCTACCCTCACGTATGGTGATCGTCTCGCCCGTCCCAGGTCTTGCGACTGTACATTCGAACGTTCCTGAAATAAGTTTGTTAGCTGTGTCTACTTGCGTCAGCACAATTTTGCCAACAATATCCCCGCCTACATAAAACGAAACAAATGAATTAGCCACGACACCCTCGGGTGAATAATAGATGATCCCGTAATTCATGGGAATGTCTTCGCCTTCCACCACATATTCGCCAACATCGATAGGTTTGAAAACATCATGGGTTGATGCGCTGAGAAGGATTACAAAATTTTCGGTTGGCGTTTCGAAAGTGGCCTCGATGGACACCGCTGGGTTTCCAGCAACACTGGCCGATCTTACAATAGCATTGACAGACGTTGATATTTTTTCTTCCCCGTCTACTACGGCCAGCATTTTACCGGGTGCTGCGCGCCTGATGTCTTCATCGTCAGAACAGGCCATCAAAATGGCGAGCAGGAAAATCAAGGATCGTGTCATAGCCTTTGATGGTTGAATATGATGAAGTTACTAAAAAAATGTCCGTAAAAGACCGACAATCGCCATTCGTTTACTTATAAGAAGGACTCTTGTCTCCTTTAATTTCCGATTTTAGGTTTTTTAGCACATTCAGTGATCGGTGAATCTGCGGTTGAATTAATTGCAACGCTTTTAAAAACCTCTCTTTTTTCGATGTGGCAACACTTTTGATTTTCGCCTGAACGCGGTAGCGGGCGTTCAGCTGACAACCTTGGCGCCAATAGCGCTTCAATGCAGAAAAACCTTACACAACGGTCGTGAAATAACTAGCCTATATCCCCCCTAATTTCTTGATAGTGTGTGCGAAATGATGTAGCTTTTGAAGTTTTCCCGCTAGCTTTTTAGTCGTTTACCTAACTTGTAAGTTCGTAATGCTTCAGCCCACGACCGGAGGTTTTACGGACACCATTTTTTAATGAATAGTGTCATTGATTATTTGGCTGGTGCCGGGAGCAGAGCTGTGCTGCTACTGTGTTTACTGTTCATCGGAACGGCCGCTTATTCTCAGTGCAATTGCCCCGCGGTTTCCAACTGCGGTCCATGTCAGGGCGGTATGACCCGGCTCAGCTTTAAGTTTCACGACTCAAGGCTAATTCAAATTCTTCCTGTCACCGTCACCGTCACCGATGGTAGCGGAACGATCTTCAACGGTACGCTGTCTGATGGCGAAACCTTCGAGGTTACGGCTAATGTGGAAGGTGACCCGTTCGTTGGAAATCAGATCACCATCAGTATTCTTCTGGGCGCCACGGAAAACATCATCACGTCATGCGCCTCACCGATCTTCGTTGGTGACATGTTCGGTGAATTTGAAGTGATCGCTGGCTCTAGTCAGGGCAATCTTGCAATCTGCTGTGCACAAGAGGATATGGAAACCACGCCTCCTGTCCTGAACAACTGCCCCTCCAACATCACCACTTCATTATCAACGCTTTCGTGCACGAAGACCGTGACATGGACACCACCAACCGCCTCTGATAATTGTGCCATTGAAACCCTAACGTCTTCGCATACTTCCGGTGCAGCTTTCCCGGTCGGACAAACAACTGTCACGTACACAGCCACCGATCGTTATGGCAACACGGCAACGTGTTCGTTTGTTGTGCAGGTGAATGATATTACCGCACCAACAATTTCCAGCTGTCCTACTAATATTACGGTTAGTGCTGATGCCACGCCAGGTGTTTGTGGTACCAACGTGACGTGGACGCCCCCAACAGTATCTGACAATTGCGCGGTTAGCATGACAAGCAATAAGTCGCCTGGAGATTTCTTTTCTGTTGGAACGACTACCGTCACGTACACCGCCATTGACGCAGGTGGAAACCAAAGTGTATGTTCCTTCAATGTAGTGGTGAATGATGTTACCAACCCGGTGATCAGCGGATGCCCTTCGACTGTCACGGTAAATGCCGATGCTGCTATTGGTACCTGCGGTGCCACGGTTACCTGGACACCTCCAACTGTTGTTGATAACTGTGCGGTGACCATGACGAGCAATAGAACGCCCGGACAATTTTTCGCGGTGGGCACAACTTCCGTGACTTATACGGCCACCGATGCCTCGGGACGAACGGCAACCTGTACTTTCAACGTTGTTGTAAATGACGTTTCAAATCCCATTATCACCGGATGCCCGTCAACAATCACGGTCAATGCTGATGCAGCTGCGGGGTCGTGTGGCGCTAATGTGACGTGGACGCCTCCCACTGTTGCAGACAATTGCGTTGTTAACATGACAGGGACGAAAACCCCTGGACAGTTCTTCCCTGTGGGAACTACTCCGGTCACCTACACTGCGACTGATGCCTCAGGCCGAACAGCGACCTGTACATTCAACGTTGTGGTCAATGATGTGACTAACCCGGTGATCTCTGGTTGTCCTGCAACCGTTACAGTTAATGCACTGACAACTGCCGGAAGCTGCGGGGCCACCGTTACCTGGACTCCTCCTACAGTAAGTGATAATTGCGTTGTGAATATGACAAGCAATAAAACGCCCGGACAATTTTTTCCGGTCGGAACAACTGCCGTTGTCTATACAGCAACAGATGCCTCGGGACGAACGTCAACCTGTACATTCAACGTGGTTGTCAATGATATAACGAAGCCGGTTGTTTCGGGCTGTCCGGCTAACATCGTCACGAATACAAGTACGTGTGACAAAATAGTCAGCTGGACTCCCCCCACTGTAACGGATAATTGCAGCGCAACCCTTACAAGCAACTTTTCTCCAGGCGCAACTTTTCCTGTTGGCGTTACGGTAGTGACATATACAGCAACGGATCCGACAGGCAATATTCAAACTTGCTCGTTCAATGTTACAGTGATGGACAACATCCGTCCCGTTATGGCCAACTGCACTCATGGCGCAGTAATTGAGGTTACCGCAGACAACTCCTGTCATGCCGTTGCTACCTGGGCGCTTCCGACAGCAACGGATAATTGTTCCGTTGTGGTGACCGGTACTCACAGTTCTGGCGATACATTCCCCTTGGGTCAGACGGATGTGACGTACACGGCAACTGACCCATCCGGAAATGTAGCGACTTGTAAGTTCAAAGTCCTGGTGAAGGACCGTACGAATCCGGTGATCAGCAGCTGCCCCTCGAATATTACAACGACTGCATCAACATCTTGCGGGGCTATCGTAAGCTGGACTCCGCCAGCAGCAACTGATAATTGCAGCGCGGTCGTAACAAGCGATCACGCTCCGGGAGAAGAATTCCCGATCGGGACAACGGTTGTCACGTACACCGCAACCGATGCAGCGGGAAATCTCGCGCAGTGCTCGTTTAATGTGGTCGTCACCGACACGTCAGCGCCAACCGTGACGGGATGTCCTGCGAACATCACTTCACAACTCAGTGGAACATCGTGTGCTGCAATCGTCACGTGGACACCGCCAGCCTTTGCGGATAATTGTGCGGTAACGGTGTCCAGCACGAAATCACCGGGCGATGCGTTTCCGCTGGGTACAACAACAGTCACTTACACTGGCACCGACCCTGCGGGAAATGTGAAATCCTGTTCCTTCAATGTGATCGTGAACGATGTAAGTTTGCCCGTGATTTCCGGCTGCCCAACTGACGTTACTGTAGTGGCAGATGCCTCGTGCAACGCAACCGCCACCTGGATCGAGCCGACCTTCACAGACAACTGCACGGCCACAATGGTTAGCTCTCACTCGCCTGGACAAACGTTCTCCCTTGGGCAGACAATCGTAACCTACACGGCTACGGATGCGGCTGGAAATAAAGCAACCTGCAGTTTTAAGGTAATCGTTACGGATAATTCTGTCCCCGTAATTCAAAATTGCTCGGCTGATATTTCAGTTGTTATGGATGTGGGCGCGTGCTCCAAGGCTGTTAGCTGGACCGCACCAATAGCAACAGACAATTGTACCGTAACACTGACGAGCAATATTTCTCCCGGGCATATGTTCACCGAAGGCACAACCGAGGTGGTGTACACAGCAATGGATGGCTCGGGTAATACGTCAACATGTTCGTTCAATGTAACCGTTTCCGATGTCACTGCGCCAACCGTTGCAAGTTGCCCCGCAAACATTGAAGTAACAGCATCGGCTAATTGCCTCACAAATGTTTCGTGGACGCCCCCAGCGTTCACAGACAATTGTGGCACCGTCACGGTAACATCGACCCATAGTCCTGACACTAGCTTTCCGCCAGGCATAACGAGTGTCACCTACACCGGGACAGACGCGAGTGGAAATTCCACGAGTTGTGCATTCAATGTAATCGTGGTTGACCGGACCGCCCCCGTGTTGGCCAACTGTCCTGCTTCGATAACAGCATCTACAAGCGATGGGTGTACAGCAAGCGTTACCTGGGTGCCTCCGAGCGTCACAGATAATTGTCAAGTGACGATTTCATCAACACATCAGCCGGGAGCGAGTTTTTCTATAGGTACTACACGCGTGACGTATACCGCCACTGATGCTGCAGGCAATCAAGCATCATGTTCGTTTGACGTAATTGTAACGGATGGGACCAGGCCAGTATTCACAAGTTGCCCGGGTGATGTTCGGGTCCTTTCAAGCGTTTCATCGTGTTCATCAACGGCAACCTGGACTGCACCAACAATCGTAGATTGCAGCACGTATCAGGTGATGTCTACGCATCAGTCGGGGGCAACGTTTTCGGTTGGATCAACAACCGTCACGTATGTGGCAACCGATCTTTATGGCAACACGGCAACATGCAGCTTCCTGGTGATTGTCGAAGACAAAACAGCACCTGTGTTCACGAATTGTCCTGCCGATATTCTGCTTGATGCGCGCAGCACGTGTGATGCAGTTGCAAGCTGGACGGCCCCCGTGCCTAATGATAACTGTGGAATTTTATCCCTAACTTCTTCGCATCAGCCAGGAGGAGTTTTTCCGGTTGGAGTCACCCCTGTGGTGTACACCGCAGCGGATGTGCACGGGAACATCGCCAAGTGCCAATTCAACGTGATCGTAAAGAACACCAGCGCCCCTGTTATTTCGGGCTGCCCGGCAGATGTAGTCCTGAAAGTTATCGACACTGAATTTTCAACCGTGTCATGGGTAGAGCCTCTGGCTACGGTGGTTTGCGGCAATGTGAGCATGACATCAACGCATTCACCGGGAGATGAGTTTTCGGTAGGAGAAACGTTGGTGAAATACACAGCCATTGACGATGCTGGAAACACTTCGATTTGCTCGTTCATCGTCAGGATTGAATATGAAAAGCTTGAATTTTCAGCTTCTAAGCTCATCACCCCGGATGGTGATGGTATCAATGACGGGTGGTTGATCGAAAACATTGAGAAATTCAAAGAGAATAGGGTTACGGTTTTTGACCGCTGGGGTGGCGTTGTATATGCCACTTCCGGATACGATAATCAGACGACCCTTTGGAAAGGTTTTAACAACGCTGGTGCAAGCGTACCGACCGGCACATATTTTTACACAATCACCGTGCGCTACCGGGGAGATTACGTGGAGACAAAGGGATTTATTGAACTAGTACGATGAAAAACCACGGCCTTTTACCACTAATTTTTCTCATCGCATTGGCGATTGGGCCTGGCATTGATTCGCATGGTCAGCAGAAAGTTCAGTTCACGCAATACATGTTTAACGGATTGGTGATCAATCCAGCCTACGCGGGAGCAGACGAGGCCCTGAGTCTTACGTTTATTCAGCGCAGCCAATGGGCTGGTGTTGAGAATGCTCCTGAAACGCAAACATTCTCTGGCCACACGCTGTTCGGCAAACGGCACATCGGTGTCGGCCTCACGCTCATCAATGATAAAATTGGCGTTCATAAAAGTCTTAATGCGCTCACCACGTACGCCTATCATCTCCAGGTGGCCGAACGCGCCTACTTGTCCATGGGGTTACAGGTTGGCATCAATCGAAGGGAATCGAATTATGGTTCGCTCATCGGGGGAGCAACGTACGACCCGCGGCTGAACGATGTTGCAATCGCGAAGACATTCATGGACTTTGGTATGGGCTTTTATTTCCGAAGTCCAAAGCTCGATGCCGGTTTTTCCGTTCCCGAACTTGTTCCAGGTCGTCTTGAAGTCAACGATACGGTCACTATTCAACTGAGCAAATCACCTTATTTCTTGTTTACGAAATACAGAATTAAGGCAAGTGATTTTGTCGATGTCGAACCCAGCATTTTTGTGAAGTATCAGTCAGGTATACCGTTGTCGTACGACCTTAATGCAAATATGATCTATCGGAAAGTGCTTACCCTCGGTCTGTCTTACCGGAAAGCTGAGTCTGTGGACTTCCTTTTTAAAGCACAGATCACACGTCAGCTTCAGATTGGTTATGCGTATGACCACCCGATCGGTCACATTTCCATGCTGAGCAATGGCTCGCATGAGCTGATGGCACAATACGTTTTCCGTTTCGTTGAAAAAGACATAACCTCCCCGAGAAGATGAAGCGATGCTGCTATATCGTATTAACGCTTTTTCTCGTGGCGCTCGCACAAGACTCACTCGCTCAGGAGACGGTTTTCGCCCTGTTGAAATCCGACAAGAAACGGGCGGATGAGTATTTTCGCGAAAAGAATTTCGAAAGCGCGCTGAAGTATTACTCTGTGGTATCGGAGCGTAAGAATGTGAGCCCATCACTAATGCTTCAGATTGCGGAGAGTAGTTTCTTTCTCAAAAAGTACCAGCAAGCAGTAAACGCTTACGAGATCTACCTGAAAGCGAATTCAAAGATCCCCGAGAATTCGCTTTTTCAGCTTGCGGAGGCCTGCGTGTCATTGGGTGATCATGCGAAAGCATTGGCGTATTACAAAAAGTATATCGATGACTTCGGCCCCGATCCGATCGTATTGAAGAAAATCTGGCGCATTGACAACATCCAGTTCTTATTCGAAGACTCCTCGCATTTCGCGGTGCGACCGTTGGCAATTAATTCCAAATTGGGCGATTTATTCGGGCAACCCCTCGGGAAAGGATTCCTGTTTCTCTCAAACCGGAAAGACGTGAATGTTGTTCAGAAGGTTGACGGTACCACCAATAAACCCCTTCATCAGCTTTATTACAGTCCGATTATTGCGGATTCGGCAATTTCCGGAGCGCTTACAATCGCACGACCGGCAAAGTTTCAAAAGACGAATTTTAAATTTCACGTGGGCCCGTTTGCTGCCTATTACCGCCAATCAAAAATGGTAGTGACCGTGCTGGAAAAAAATTCAAAACTGGTTTTTGCAGAGAAGGTTGGAAATGCGTGGGTAACACGTGACGACTTTCCTTTTAACAGTGACCGTTATTCGGTGAGTGATCCCGCCATCAGCGAAGAGGGAACCGTTTTGTACTTTGCATCCGATATGCCGGGCGGTTATGGAGGGAAGGACCTTTACCGCAGCATTTTGCAGAATGGCAAATGGAGCAAGCCTGTTAACCTTGGTGAGACCATTAACACCAGGTATGACGAGATCTCGCCTTTTATCTATAAGAACAGTACGCTGTATTTTTCTTCCAATGGACAAGCCGGCCTTGGAGGACTGGATATATTTAAGGCTGACATTCTGGGGGACGAATTTGATGAGCCGAAAAATCTGGGATATCCTGTAAATTCGAAGTTGGATGATTTTGGGGTGTCAATTGACTCCAGCGGCCAGCGGGGATTTTTCACTTCAAACAGGGAGTCCGGTGAATTTGATGATGATCTGTATGAGTTTGAGATGGATTTGCAGACGTACCCGTTGGTGATCAATGGAACGCTGCGATACCGGGAGCACAATTGGAACGATTCAGCCGAGCTTGTTAATTTTGCACGTGCCAGGCTGGTCGTGATCGATGCCGTTAGAGAGCTTGTTGTATACGAGCATACCACCGATCCCGAAGGACGATTCAACATTACGATTCCTTATTTCAGTATGTATAAGATTCGCGTAATCGGGGAGGACAAGCATGAGAACGTGGTGTCCCTCGACTTGCCGAAACACCGAAAAGAAGAGAGTGAGCACGACATTGTAGTCGTGAAGGATGCATTTAAGACACCTGATAGTAATCAGAAAGAGTAATGGAAACCACCCCTAGTTTTTTTTACCGGCTGAAGAAAAGCGGTTTTACGACTTTGCTTTTTTTTGCCACCTTGTTGCTGCAAATCCACGGACTTGCGCAAGACAAGCAAGTTGTGCAGGTTAAGACATTTGACCACCAGCTGAAGGCGATGGGCAACGTGGAGGTTGCGATCAACGACCGTGACTTTATTTCTGTGAATGCAAAAGGGTCCGGCTTCGCGGAACTTTCGCAAAGTGATCTTCCCATCAAGTCAGTACGGGTTCGCAATGAGGAGTTAGAGGCGGAGTCCTGGAACTATAGCAAAGGTGTTGTCGAAATCATCATCCGCAGAAAAAGTTTTAAAGTGCATCCCTGGGTAGTCCGTGACCAAACGGGCAGCCCGCTCCCTAACGTGAGAGTTGAATTCAAAGGGAGGAAGACCCACGTGGCGACCTCCGGCAGCGCAGGTCAATTTACAATCCCACTGGCACTGGATGAGAAATTTTCATCGGCCAGCCAATTTTCAATAAAGGACTATCATTCGCTGCGGTTTCAATTGGGCGATAAAGAAAATGTTCTCGTTGTCGAACCGATCCGCCAGGAAGTCGTGGCTGCGGTTGAGCCTCAGCAGCAACCTAAAGTAAATCAGGTACCGAAAGAATACTTCCAGAACTTTGATATGTCGATGCTGGATTCGATCCAGTCACTGACAGTATTTTATTCGATCTTCAAAAACGTTCAATTGAAAGAGTTGTCAGATGCTGAAAAGAGGAAGATCGACAACAAGTTCAATCAGTTGGTGAAACAACTGGAAGACTCGGTTCGAAGGAGTGAAGCGTTTGAGGGTAAAATTTCAGATTCATCGTTTGTCAAGGACGATTTGGGCTACCTCCTTACCCAGGCCCGTGAGGAGAGCGACATGCTTGAGGCGCAACGGACGGAATTTGATGAGAAAATCAAAATTATTTCAAATAAGCTGGAGGCTGGTATTGGAACGATGGACCAGGAGACGCGGAATAAATTGCTGTCAGACCTGACGCTCCTGGAAATGTTGCTAAAAGAGAACGAGAGCCGCTTCTTTAAAAATCAAAACGACTATCGCGCCATCATCAACTCGCTCAAGGAGCGTTTCTTTGATTTGTCTGATCTTGAAAACCGCCTTTCAGAGAGTGAACTGCAACGGCTGGAGGAACAAAGAATTTTCCGTCAGCGCCTGCTGATCATTGTTTCAATTGCTGCTGTCTTTGCTGTGATGATCGTTCTGCTAATCCGTTTCAGCAATAAGCTGCGAAAGCAAAAAATTCAACTCGAAGAGGCAAACAGTGAGATCAAGCGCATGAATGAGAATCTCGAGATCCTGGTGTACGTGCGTACGAAATTGTTGGCTGAAGCACATAAGGAGCTCGACACCTTCTTGTATCGTGCATCACACGACCTGCGCTCACCGGTGTGCTCCATTATCGGCCTTTGTAATATTGCAGGCAGCATTTTGCCGGCTGGCGAGTCGAAAGAACTCATCGACAAGGTTGTTACCACAACCCAGAGCATGGACAAGCTCCTCAAGAAGCTTAGCCTGATCAGTGAGATCAATCAACCAACAGATTATTCGGAGATTCGTTTGCTGGAAATCTTCCGGTCTATAGAGCTTCGGTTCAAAACCTTCATCCTTGAAAACAAAGTCGATTTTTCCATCGACTGTCCTCCGGATCTGATCATCAGTTCCTATCCTAACCTTGTTACGGCAATCTTCACGAATGTAATCGAAAATGCGCTTTACTACAGCGTGATGATGACTCGTCACGATGCTGTTGTGAATGTTAAGGCAACCGCAGTGGAGAACAAGGTTGTTGTATCCGTCTTCGACAACGGAATTGGTGTAGACCCTGCCATCCAGCCAAGAATATTCGATATGTTTTACAAGGGCAACGTTCGATCGAAAGGCAATGGACTTGGACTTTACATTGTGAATAAATCAGTGCAGGCATTGGAAGGAGAGCTCCAGGTGGAATCTGTGCCGGGTGAATTTTCCCGATTTATCATTCATCTTCCTGCAACGCACGTCCCTGCCCTGTTGTCCGCCCCGGTCCAGGAACTCCAGGAAGCTTAGTGCGCTTTTGCTTCCGAAGTTTCAAAAATCTGGCAATATTTGATAGTGCTGTGTTTTCATGCACTAAACCTTCTTTGCTACCTGCAACCCCGCACGATATGAAGACCATTGTCTATCTCTTGTTGTTGACGTTCCTTTTAGGCGCTTGCCGAAGTAATGAGAGGGCTTCTGAAAACGGTTCACCAGACTCCGGCCGTTATTCTGAAATCCATAGACCACAATTTCATTTTTCACCCGAAGCGCACTGGATGAACGATCCCAATGGCCTTGTGTACTACAAAGGAGAATATCATCTGTTTTATCAGTATTATCCCGATGGCATGGTATGGGGACCGATGCACTGGGGGCATGCAGTAAGCTCCGACCTTTTCCATTGGAAACATTTGCCAATCGCGTTGTATCCCGACAGTCTTGGGTTGATCTTTTCAGGCAGCGCAGTTGTCGACCAAAATAATACTTCCGGTTTTGGTTCGAAAGACAATCCGCCAATGGTCGCCATTTTCACTTACCATTCGATGGAGAAGGAGAAAGCTGGTAAGACCGACTATCAGAATCAAGGAATCGCATTTTCGCTCGATAGCGGCAGGACGTGGACAAAATACGAGGAGAATCCAGTGTTGAAGAATCAAGGCATAAAGGATTTCAGAGATCCGAAAGTTTTCTGGCATGAACCATCAAATAAATGGGTAATGACACTCGCGGTCAAAGATCATGTTGAGCTCTGGGCATCAACAGACCTTAAAGCGTGGACTAAGCTTAGCGATTTTGGAATCGATTATGGCGGGCATGGCGGTGTGTGGGAGTGCCCTGATCTTTTCGAAGCATCGGTGGAAGGGACTGATGAAAAACGCTGGGTGATGTTGGTAAGCATCAACCCTGGTGGTCCGAATGGCGGCTCGGCAACGCAGTATTTCGTTGGGGACTTCGATGGTACAACCTTCAGCACCAATGCTGATAAGGCACAGTCGATCTGGATTGACTATGGTCCTGATGATTATGCAGGCGTAACATATTCCAATATTGCTGGTGGCCGGAAAATATTCCTGGGATGGATGAGCAACTGGGCCTACGCTGAGGCTGTACCCACCAACCCATGGAGAAGTGCCAACACAATTCCACGCGACATCTCGTTGCTGAAGCATGCCGGACAATATTACGTGAAGTCAAAACCATCAAAAGAGCTGGAAAGTATTGCCATGAATCCCATTGCGTTGGAAGACATGGTTGTGAAAGATTCAGCGGTCATCACCAATCCGCAAATTGACCCTTCAATGTCGGTTGTTTCCGCAACGTTTGATGCCAGAGATTTTGCGATTGTACTGTCAAACAAAGAAGGAGAAATAGTCGAAGTAGGGTTTGACAAAGACGCAAATCGTTTTTATTTCGATCGAGCCAGGACTGGAAAAACCGATTTTTCCAAAAATTTTATTGCCACAGCTTACGCGCCCAGATTTGCTACGAGCGACAAGATCAACATGACCATGGTGACGGATGTATCATCGGTGGAGGTGTTTTTCGATGATGGCATCTCGGTACTGACGGGCCTCTATTTCACAAACCATAAGCTCACTACCCTCTCGGTGAAGGCCCCGGGGAGCGTCACGGTCACGGGCATCAAACAAATGCAGCTGAAATCTGTTTGGAAATAAGAATCAATCCAGAACTATGAAGGTATTGGCTTTCGGTGAAATTCTTTGGGACGTGATTGACGGACACGAGCATCTGGGTGGAGCGCCCTTTAACTTTGCCGCCCACAGTGCACAATGTGGCAATGAATCTTATATAGTATCACGTTTGGGAACCGATCCTCGTGGTGTCCGCGCCTTCCAGCAATTCAAGACGCATCGGGTTAACCCGCGGTTTGTCCAGTGGGATGAAGGCCATGCCACAGGAACCGTTGATGTCACCCTTACGAATGGACAGCCGGATTATATCATCCACGAGAACGTTGCTTACGATTTTATCGATCCCCATCACGTGCTGACTTTTCTCAATGATCCGCGCGTTGACGTTTTTTATTTTGGTTCTTTGGTTCAACGAAAGGATGTCTCCGCCAGAGCACTTGATGTCCTTTTGGAAAGTCTGAAGGCCCGCTATATTTTCTACGATGTCAATTTGCGAAAACATTGTTTTACAGAAGGAATCATCCGCAAGTCGTTGGACGCCTGCAATGTATTCAAACTCAATAATGAAGAACTCCCGGTGATCTCGAAAATGCTTATGGGCGAAGATTTGCCCATGGAGAAATTTATTGAATCGCTTATGGTGGAGCATCCGAAGATAAAAACAGTCATCGTTACCGCGGCTGACAAAGGGTGCTACGTCTTTGAGAAATCAAAACCTATGACACATGTCGCGGGCGTGCCGGTGAAAGTGGCGGATGCGGTTGGCGCTGGTGATGCGTTCAGCGCGGCCTTCATGCACATGCTGGGCCGCTATGGCGATGCGTTACGTGCCGCCCAGGTGGCTAACAAAGTTGGCGCATTTGTGGCAAGCAAGCACGGTCCCATTCCTATGTATTCACCTGATATTACTGCGTTGCTCAACGGCTCGGACGTAGTATAGCATTCATTGCCATCTCTGCCATGTACTAACAATCGTTCGAGTTTTTTATTTTTTCGGCTTAAACCCATGATGACTTGTCAGGGAAACGAGTCGTTTGGCAAATATCCAACCTTTGCCATTTAATTGATAACTTGAGCAGTTAACATTCTACCAATCTATTCATTGTATGTTTAAACCACGTTGCTTTGTGCCAGCATTAGCGTTGCTGGTGATTGTTTTTTCCTGCAAGACTGAACCCGAGATTGCAGACAAGAAGATCAGGAAACTGGACCCGGCCAAAACCGTTGAAATGGCAAAGGCCATCGAAGGCGTTATAAAACCGCAGCTCGCGGACGGACTTATACTCAAGCTTTGGGGTGTCGATTCCCTTGTTGCCGACCCCGTTTCCATTGATGTCGATGATTTCGGCAAACTATACTATACACGAACCAATCGCCAAAAAAATTCTGAATTCGACATCCGCGGCCACCAGGATTGGGAAATTGAATCGATCAAACTTCGGAACATAGAAGACAAGCGGGCTTTTCTGCGCAAAACCCTTTCTCCCGAAAATAGCGATAAGAACAAGTGGCTGGCCGACTTGAATGGCGATGGCTCGCACGACTGGAAAGACATGACCATTGAAAAAGAGCATGTCTATCGGGTGGAGGACACAAATGGTGACGGAATTGCCGATCAGTCTCAGTTGGTAGTGGAAGATTTTAACGAAGAAGTTACGGATGCGGCTGGAGGCGTGCTTATGCATGGCAACGACCTTTTCGTAGGAATCGGTCCTGACTTGTGGAGAATCAACGACAAGAACGGTGATGGTCTTGCGGATGAAAAAACGTCTATTTCGCATGGCTACGGAATTCACGTGGGATTCAGTGGGCACGGAATGTCAGGAATTGAAATCGGACCCGAAGGAAAAATATACTGGCAGATCGGTGACATTGGGTTCAACGGCACTGACAAGGACGGGAAGAAGTGGGATCACTCCAACAGTGGTGTGATTGTTCGATCGAATGCCGATGGAAGTGATTTTGAAGTATTCGCCTATGGAAATCGCAATACACACGAGTTTGTTTTCGATGAGTATGGAAATCTAATCAGCGAAGATAACGATGGAGACCATGCGGGAGAAAGCGAGCGCATCGTTTACGTGGTAAATGGTGCTGACATCGGGTGGAGAACGAACTGGCAATTCGGAAAATACAGGGATCCTGACAACAACACCTATAAAGTGTGGATGGATGAAAAAATGTATGTGCCTCGTTGGGAAGGGCAAGCTGCCTACATCACACCGCCAATCGCAAACTTTGTAAATGGTCCAACCGGTATGCTCTACAACCCGGGAACGGCACTGAGCAAGGAATGGAACAAGACATTTTTTATTGGTGAGTTTGTTGGCAATCCATCGCAGTCGGGAATTCACGCGTTCAAGCTCAATCCCAAAGGTGCAGGTTTTGAACTTGGCGAAACGAAGAAGGTGTTGGGTGGTGTGTTGGCAACGGGAATTGATTTTGGCGCAGATGGATCTATGTACCTGGCCGATTGGATTGATGGATGGAACACGAAAGATATCGGGCGCGTTTGGAAACTTGATGTCGCCAACCCGGATGCCACCGAGCGAAAGGAAGTTCAGCGCCTTCTGCAAGCAACAGCGGAAGACTTGAAAGAAGACCAACTGGAATCGATGCTGAAGCATGCTGATATGCGTGTGAGACAAAAAGCGCAATTCGAGCTTGCGACACGTGGTGAAGACGGAATGCGGTTATTTGAAAAGATGATCGCACAAACCGAAAATCAGCTGGCTCGTGTAAACTCTATTTGGGGAGTCAGCCAGTTCGCCCGCAAGGATGCGAAGCACGCGAAAGTGCTAATTCCGTTGCTGAAGGATGCAGATCCGGAAATCCGCGCACAGGCTGCAAAATGGCTCGGTGACGTACGGTACAAAGAAGCCGGAGAGCATCTCCTTCCTTTATTAAAAGATGAAAATAGCCGTGCACGATTCTTTGCTGCGGAAGCGCTTGGAAGAATCAGCTACGAACCGGCCATCCAGCCGATCATTGACATGCTCATTGCCAACAACGATGAAGATGTTTACCTCCGGCACGCAGGAAGTCTGGCGCTTGCAAGGATTGGAAAGGCTGATCCAATTGTTGCGCTGGCGTCCCATCAGTCGAAGCCGGTGCGAACTGCAGCCGTTGTAGCTTTGCGCAGAATGCAAGACAAGGGCATCGCAGCATTTTTAAAGGATCAGGATGAGTTTGTTGTGACCGAAGCTGCGCGTGCCATTAACGATGATCAGTCCATACCGGAAGCATTGCCGGCCCTTGGCGACTTACTAAAGACAACCAAATTTACCAACGAAGCATTACTCAGACGTTCGATCAACGCGAACCTGCGTGTTGGCAGCGATGCAGCGCTTCATAATCTCGTTCAATATGCTGCAAATGCGTCAGCGCCAGCTGCTATGCGGGCGGAAGCGATCGATGCCCTAAGCACCTGGAGCAAACCTTCTGTGCTTGACCGCGTTGATGGCCGCTATCGGGGAGATGTGACGCGAAATCCTGAAAGCGTGATTTCAAAATCTGCAGATCAATTGATTAGCTTGCTCGGGGCAAAGGAGCCACAAGTGAAACTCTCAGCTGTGAAAGCGATTGGTAAATTGAAAATCAAGAAGGCATCGGATCCCTTGATGGCAAGCTTGAAAAAGGACTCGGATTCAAAAGTGCGGGAAGAATCACTGAAGTCGATGGCTGCAATTGCCGACCCAAAAATTGGCGAAGCAATCAAAATTGGCCTGGCCGATAAAGAGAAGAACGTCCGTGTAACCGCACTCGACCTCTTGCCAAAAATGGACCTCGAAAAACCATTGATGGTTTCGTTGTTGCAGGATGTCATTCAAACCAGGACGATCGAAGAGAAGCAAGCGGCATTGCTAACATTGGGAAATCTCCCGGTGGAAAATACGAAGCCCGTGTTCGATAAGCTTCTCACCCAGCTCGAAACAAAGAAACTCCCTGCCGAGATCCAGCTTGAACTTTCGGAAGCCCTCGAGAGCGCGAAGTCTTCGGAACTGAAAACCAGGTTCAAAAATATTATCGCGCAAAACAAGGATACACTTGCAGCGGCTTATGCAGGAGCGCTCCAGGGAGGAAATAGCGATCGCGGAGCGCGAATCTTCTACGGACACCAGGTGGCGCAATGTATTCGGTGCCACTCGTATGGTGACTATGGCGGAAACGCTGGCCCACGCCTGAACGGAGTTGCCACACGACTCACGCGCGAGCAATTGCTTGAGGCCCTGATCAACCCAAGTGCACGGTTAGCACCCGGATATGGCACGGTGGCCCTCGAACTTGGTGACAAAAAGCTCAATGGCATCCTGCAGGAAGAAACAAAAACAAGTCTGAAATTAAAGATAGGCGATAAACCTGACACGGTGATTCAAAAAGCAGCCATCACCAAGCGTACGGATGCGCAATCCAGCATGCCTCCCATGCGTACGTTACTCACTAAGAAAGAGATTCGTGACGTGGTAAGCTTCCTCGCCACGATGAAGGAATAGCCGAAACCTGGGATTTCGAAATCGAAATGAAACCGCTAAATTATGAAGTGAAGAAATTCATTCTTTTAGCGGTTTTTTTATTGCAGTGGATGTTTGCGCCACCTGCGTTGGCAACGCATTTGCGAGCCGCTGACATCCAGGTAGAGCGCATCTGTGGCACGCTGACCTTTCGCATTGCTGTGATTGCATATCTGAACAGCTCCTCGAGTACACGGTTTGGCACAAACAGCGAAGTGCTTTTTGGGGATGGCGCAAGTGTACGTATTCCATTGACCTCATCCACCCCGCGGCCCGACCTGGGAACGAACATCAGCGTGGCGACTTTCACGACCGAACATACTTATGCCGCTAACGGCACTTACTCGATTGCCTACATCGAACGCGACCGGAGTGCAGGTGTTTTGAATATTGCTAACTCAACCGATGTCCCGTACGTAACCTTTGTAAAAATCAATACTGATCCCACATTCGGGTGCAACAAGTACCCTGTGTTGGCAGTTGTTCCGCTTGACAGGGCTTGCTCCGGTGCAGCGTTTTATCATAACTCAGGCGCGTTTGATACCGATGGCGACAGCTTGTCGTACCAAATGTCAACGCCCTCTGCATCGCCAACAGCCTTCGCCATTTACGATGAGCCTAACGCGAAGAAATTTTATCCCAACGCCAACATAGGCAACGAAGAACGCAACGGTGCTGCAACCTTCACGATCAATTCCCTTACAGGGCTGGTCACCTGGAACGCACCAGGAGCCATCGGTGAATATAATATCGCGTTTAAAATAATTGAATGGCGAAAAAAGAATGGAGTGTACGTGGAGGCGAGCTCGACAACACGTGACATGCAGATTGTGGTGGAGTCATGCACAAATAAGCGGCCTTCGCTTGTTGTTCCGGCAGACCGGTGTGTTGTAGCCGGAACTTCTATAGAGGAAGTTATATTGGGTATGGATCCTGAAAACCATCAGGTGAAAATCGAAGTTTTTTCCGAGCTGCTGCAAGCTCCGGACTCGCTGGCAGCTATCGTTCCGAAACGATCGGACTTTGTTGCTTCCAGCCCGCCTGCGCAATTAAGTTTTAGCTGGGCAACAACGTGTGATGATATCAGGCAACAGCCTTACCAGGTGGTCTTCAAAATTACGGACAGACCTCCGGACGGCCCGAAACTAGTATCCTTTGTTACGTGGTCGATCCGGGTCGTTGCACCTGAACCAGTTATTGAAACCACAGTGCTGGATGTTGTGAGGCTTCACGGAGTATTGAACTGGCAACCTTATAGCTGCAACAATGTCAAGCAGATTCAGATCTTCCGCAAAGTCGACTCCTATCCTTTCACGCCCGGAACCTGCCAGTTAGGGATTCCTGGATTTCTCGGCTATCAACTCATCGACCAGATCCAAGGAAGTGAAACGAGCTATCGCGATACGAACTTTGAACTGGGACTGAGCCCGGGCGCTACCTACTGCTATCGACTGGTTGCGCTGGTGGATGACACGAAGAGTATTGTCTCAAATGAACTTTGTATCGGACCGATTCAAACGGATGCCCCCGTCATCACACATGTAACAGTCGAAAAAACTCATGAGAACGGAAGCATTCGTGTGAGTTGGCGAAGTCCTGCAGACATCAATCGCATTCAGTTCCCAAAACCTTATCAGTACGAAGTCTTCAGGGCGAGGGATTTTGTAGGCGATGAGCAATTGTCTTCTGTTGGGCGAGTCAGCGATACGACTTTCGTTGACACCGGCATCGACTCCAAAAATAAAGTTTTTAATTATCGGGTGGTCGTCTATGCAAAGCCACAGTTTTCTAGTGACTTTATTCCCGTTGACACTTCGGCCGTTGCGTCATCGGTTTGGTTGTCGGCAGTTGGAAACGAAACGAGCATTGCTTTGCAGTGGCGTGATAGTGTTCCATGGTCTAACGTGGTGAGGGAAAGGCCCTATCATTTGATCTACCGCAGCGAAGGTGTTAAGCAAGGCAACCCGATGATGCTCCTCGACAGCGTGCTTGTGACCGTTGGAGGATTTAATTATGTGGATACGCGGGTCAGGAAGAACCAAATTTACAGTTATAAAGTGCAGACGCGAGGAACGTATGGAAACGAGGCCATCCCTTTACAGGAAAACTTTTCTCAGATTGTGTTTGTGACACCTGCGAATGACTTGACGCCATGCCCGCCAACGCTTGAGGTAGCTGTTACGGATTGCGCGAGCTATCTTGCGCAGTATACCTGCCGCACAACATCGTTCGCGAACAACCTTTCGTGGATAGCCTCTGCGACCGATGATTGTCGCCTCGATATTGTGGCGTACCGGATCTATGCAGCCGATTTCCCCGATGGAAGCCCGGAACTGATCGCCACTGTCGATGCAACGGAATTTTCTGATGCAAATTTATCGTCTTTCGCACGGTGCTACCAGGTTTCCGCTGTAGACAGCCGCGGAACCGAAAGCCCGTTGAGCGAAATGGTATGCAATGATAATTGCCCGTATTTTCAGTTGCCCAATGTCTTTACTCCCAATGGCGATGGATGCAATGATGTTTTTGCCTCTGACATTGATCCCTTATCGATTGGTGAAAGCTCACCTTGCCAGGCGACTGACCTAACCCAGTGTTCGCGTTTTGTTAAGTCGGTGTCGATCACAATTTATGATCGCTGGGGAAAACAAACTTTTCAGGGTACGACCAGTGCTTCAACAATCAATCACGTTCTGTGGAATGGCCGCGATCAACATGGAAACAGCTGTGCTTCCGGAGTATATTACTATTTAGCGGATGTAACGTTCATAACGACCGACAATGCGAAGCGAAACAGACGTTACAAAGGATGGGTGCACCTTCTCCGCTAACTTATTTTCTGTTCAGGTAAATCTGGAAGCCAAGGCTGAGGTTAATTGATTTTTCGTATGAAACAACTGCGAATGGATTGATCACTTCCTGCTCATTGTTTTGATAGAAGATTATTCCTTCAACACCAACGTTATCATTCAGGAAATAAGTTATTCCCGCTCCCGCCCGGAAGGCCGAGAACGTTGTTTCAGTCTTATAGAGTACCGGGTCGCCAGTCGAGAACCCGGAGTTTTCTGAGACTGTTTTTCCGAAGGAATAGATGACTTCGGGGAAAAACGCCCATTTGCCAAAAGGGAAATAATAGCGAACCTGTGGACCAACAGAGTATCGGGAGTTCGAATATTCCCCAGTCCCCGTTTTCCCTTTTGATGCTGAGAATGGAAATGCCAGGCCAATGCTGAGATGATCAATTGGGAAATAGGATACGGACGGGCTAAGCGAGACAGACGAATAGGAATTGTCGCTCTCGAATGATGCGTGTGTATAGCTGGCACCACCGCCCACGCGCCAACTGCCTTGCTGAATCTGTGCACTGGAGTGGCTGAATACAAAAGTTGCAATGGGAAGCAGGAAGATTCTGAGGGTTTTCATGTAGAGATGTTTTGCGCAAGATAGTCGTCCCGGCTTTTGTTGGCAAGTAATACATGCAGGTGCAGGAGTTTCCACGAAAATGAAAGCAGAGTTTTTTGTAACTTCCAGTGCAACCGGCTCGGCTTAACTTGCATCTTGATTCTAAATCTCGCTATGCAACCTGCTATTGAAAGACAGTATTACATCGATTGGATCCGTGTAATCGCGTTTATGATCCTCATTTTTTTCCATTGCTCCATGCCATTTGTGAGTTTTGGATGGGAAATTAAGAATACGGACCACTCTGTTTTTCTTGATCGGTTGATCATCTGGCTTCATCAATGGCGTTTGCCCTTGCTGTTTTTCATCTCAGGCGTAGGGGTAAACTATTCATTGCGAAGGCGCTCTGTCGGATCGTTCTTTGGTGAAAGGGTGATCAGACTGTTTATTCCGTTGCTGTTCGCAATGTCCTTCCTTACGCCTATACAGGTTTATTATGAGTGGCTTCAGGAAGGCAAGATCTCCATGTCGTATTGGGAGTTCTATCCAAGTGTGTTTGAGCTGGTGCCGTATCCCGAGGGAACGTTGACCTGGAGTCACATGTGGTTTGTTGTTTACCTTTTTGTGTTTACGGTCTTATTGCTCCCCATATTTGCCGTGTTTAAAATCAAAATGATTCAACGATGGAAATTAAAACTCAATGCAGCATTTCAATACCCGGTGGTTCCATTGCTTCTTGCAGCTCCGTTCGTCTATTACTACTTTACGCTCTACATTCGCTGGCCTGAGCAGGGAAGCCTTCTAGATGATTGGTTTGTTTTTAGTTCATCTATTACATTTTATTTCTTCGGGTTTTTTCTTGGTGACCTGGCAGCTTTCTGGGACACCTGCGAGAAATACCGAATCCTTTTTATCTCGATCGCATTATCTTGTGCGCTTGTCTTGTTTGTAAAGTTTTACTGGCAGGTAAGGCTTCCAAAACAGCAGGACCTTGATCTGTATATCTATGGATTGGTGGATGCCCTTCAGATCTGGTCTATCATTCTCGCGGCAATTGGATTTGCAAAGCACTATTTGAACTTTTCCAATCGTTATCTAACTTACCTGACTGCTGCAGTTTATCCGTTCTATATTTTACACCAGACCGTCATAGTCGCAAGCGGATTTTACGTTACCCAGTTGAGCCTGCCAATCATTGTGAAGCTTATCATCCTTGTAATCGTTTGCTTTGTAATGATCTTCTCGATCTACCATTTCCTGATTAAGCCTTTCATCATCCCGAGAATTCTTTTTGGGCTTAAACCCAGGGAGAAGAAAAAGGTAATTCCCTTGCAATTCGCTGAAAATATCAGCGGGTGAGAAGGGGGTCGATGTTGAGGGCTTTGATTTGTCCTCGGTAGGTTGATGGAAGGATTCCTGAAAAAAGGAACCAGTCAAGCTTTGCTTTTCTGACCATTTTGTAAACAGGAATGAGCGGTGACAACACCTTTGCATTTTTGAATTGGAGCAGATCCTTCACGATCGGGGGCACCACAAGTTTCTGTGACTCGATCAAAATCCGGTAACGGATTTGACCGAGGTGTTTTTTGTATTGCTTGAAAAGATCGCGGGTGTAATGACTCCAAAGGAGATCGTTTCGAAGGTGGTGTTCACGACTGACAAGCCAAAGTGGAAATGTTGAAGGAAGTTCCTTCAATCCCATGCGGGAACCCACCCGATAGAAGACATCGTACACGTCTTCTTTTTCAGCTTGCGATAACTTTCGCTCAAGCGTCTCAAAGGACGCAATCGAATAATGGATTAGCATGTACAGTACGTCCCGGTATGCCCAGTCAGGAATTCTCGCGTTCCGGTTTGCTTCCACTTGTCCATGGATATTCCGCATCGCATCGATCACATGGAGGGCTTTTTGATTTTCAGAAAAGACAATGTTCCGGGCATACGTGACCGTTGAAAACAATCGACCCAATGGATCGGATGGTAGTCGACCTGTAAAGTACAACCAGTCAACGGCCTTATTGAGCGCAAACTCTGCAGCCGACCCGGCAAAAATCAATAGTACGGTATCGTGCCGTCCCCAGATTTCTCTGACAATTGACCTTTGGTTGACGAATGGTTGCATTCTGCCAAGATAACAATTGTCATTATCTGCCAAAAGTTAATGCGCTGAGATTCCTGATCTAAACTTTCCCTTCGTCCAGGTCGTCAAGTGATCTACGGTCGATCCATGTATCTTCCTGGATGTGGATCTCATCATTGGTAGTTTTATGAATGATTCGGCTTCGCGTCATAACGCTGCCGGGAATTCCTTCGCGATGCACCCCGTGTGGAGTGCTTACCGATGAATCCAGTGAAGGACTGCGCTCTTTCGACATCTCTGAATCGGGTTCCGAATTCAGTTCTGTTTTGGCTATACGAGCTTCGGCTCTTCGGTCATCACGTGTCATGGCATCATCGAGTACCCGGAACTGTTCGTCAACGTTGAGCGCCCCGCAGCCATCCAGGATACCCGCAGCTTTCACCGCATCACTGTAATTGTGCGTTAGCACTGCTATCACCGTTCCGCGCTGGGCAACCGTTGCATATTTCATGGCGAGCTGAGTATCATTAAAGACGCTCATGAAGTACCGGCCCACTTTGCTGTCCAATACGCCATTTTCATCGGTGCCATCTCCTCGGGTCTCGGAAGGGTCGGGCGGCAGTGAAACATCGATATGCTCTCTGTCAAAATTGTTATCCATCAGCTCATGAACAGCACATTCCGCATGGCTGCTCTCATCAAAAATTCCAATCACTGTCTGTACCATAACCCGCGTATTTTTATTAACGGAAGCGAAAAAATTATACCCATGAAGAGCGCAGAATCAATCCGAAAGCGGCCGGCTTGCAAACGAAGGCGTTAATTCTGACCTTTCGATAAGCGGCAAAGAAATGACAACAATCCGGGCAGTCTTATTTGATGTGATTGGAACTACAGTGCTGGAGGAGGATCCCGATTTTGTGAACCGCTGTTTCCGCTACGCTTTCTCGGCCAACAACGTACGCGTCACAGAGGAAAATATCCTGCGGGTTCGCGGGAAAGACAAGCTTGAAGCAATACATGCACTTTTGGTCGAGGTGGGAGAGCCCTTGATTTTAAGCAACAAGATTTTTGCCGAGTTTGAACGCAGCATCACGTCAGGCATCGCAAATTTTCGGGAACATCCCCAGCTGAAGGAAGTGGTTGGGGTATTAAAGAGAAGGAGCATTGCTGTTGGCGTTGGCAGCGGGTTACCTAGGTCAGTCTTCAAAGTTCTTTTCGAACATTTGCAGTGGAGAAAGTATGACTTCGATTTTATAGAGGTTTTTGAAACATACGCTGTGGGAAGGCCGGCTCCAGCGATGATCCATGACATGTGTGATAAGTTGCAGCTTCTGCCAGGCCAACTGCTGAAAGTTGGTGATACAATGTCTGACATCGAGGAAGGCAAGAATGCGAAAACCCAAACTGCAGCGATATTATCCGGAACTCAACCAGCCGATCTTCTGATGTCTGCAAAACCAGATTATATTTTTACTTCCCTCAATGACATACTTCAGGCCTTGCGCTAACCAGCCTCACCACAGGCGGGCACGAATTTCTACAAACCTCCGATATGTATAAAATCTGGGTATACACGTTGAACAATCGCGGAGCGGCAATAGTCGTGAAATTATGAATGCAGGAGAAATAGTTGAGAAGGTCAAGATGTTTGCGGATGAAGCACATGGCGACCAGATGCGTAAATACGCCAATGAACGGTATATTGTGCATCCCATCCGGGTGATGGAAATCGTTCGCGAGTTCAGCCAGGAAGTTCCCATGCTTGCGGCCGCCCTTCTGCACGATGTGCTTGAGGATACCAGCGTGAGCCCGGAGCAACTTAAATATTTCCTTGACTCCGTCATGAGCCAGGAAGATTCCGAGAGGACATTCACGTTGGTCAAGGAGCTTACGGATGTGTACATCAAAGCAAATTACCCTAAGCTCAATCGCAGGACACGCAGAAGCAAAGAGGCTGAGCGCCTGTCATCTACCAGCGAAGATGCGCAAACCATCAAATATGCCGATATCATCGACAACGTAAACGATATTTCGACCCACGATACCGATTTTGCCCTTGTATATATGCGAGAGAGCAAGCAGCTCCTGGCAGCAATGTCTAAAGGCAATGAAAAGCTGTATGTGCGTGCTCAGGCGGTTGTGGACGAAGCGATGAAACAACATTTTAGCAAGGCGAACATTAAAGCGCTTTAAAAATCTGGCATGTGAATTTAGCGGCCTTAGAAGTAAATTTCTGTGGTCATGGTGGGAAGGGTAGTGCTGTTGTTGATAATGACAACGTTTTCGTTTTCTTCATTTGGAGAGGAGTGGTTCCGCGGTTCGGTGGTTCTTAAATCAAAGTCAGTATTGCGAGGAGAAATATCTGTGAAACATGGGTATGATGTCGTCTTCTTTCGTGTTGCCGATCAAGTCAGCGTAATTCCCGCGTTCAAAATTGCCTACCTCAGTTTGTATGATGAAGAGTCGGAGATCCAGCGCAGGTTTGTGTCGCTGGCTATCGGAATAGGAGCAGCACGCTCGCATCAGTTTTTTGAGCTTCTTGTTGACGGTGAAGTTACGATCTTAAGGAGGCAGCTTTCTCTCTGGTATTCGCTCCACCTCGACATGACCGAATATGAATATTATGTCCTGTTCGATGAGGAAATCCATGGCCTCCATAAATTCAGGAAAAATGTCTATCCCAGGCTAATTAGCAAAACAGAGGGGGCACTCGCAAGCTATGTCAGGGCAAATAACTTGAGCACAAAGGCCCTTGACGATATACTCGAGATGACCACGTACTACAATACCTACGTGACCAGCAACCACCTGATCGCGAAAAATGAAATTCAGCCCTGAAGTTGTTTATGCCTGAGATGGAAATAAACCATTGAGCCTGCGATCAGCAACGTGCCAACGAGTGAGATCCAATAACCGGTAGAAATGAAAAAATCAACCCAGCTCAGCCGGGTGTAGGTAAACTCTTTTACAAACAATACACTGACGCTGCCGAGGTAGCCGAAGGCATCCGCCACGTACATAATAAACCCGACTGTTCCAACATAGCGGAAGGCTGCGATGAGCCGATCAAAGAAAATGCTGTTGAAGGGGACGTATCCCAGGTACAGCCCAACGCCAATCAGGATCATCCACATCGGGGCTTCGATGATTTTGCTTTCAAATAGGAAGGTGCCTATCCCGATGGTGAGCATGCCCACGATAATGATCAGGTGGTTGACCATGAGGGCGGTTTTGTTGTTTTTGATCAACATGATGCTTCCCATAATAATCAAAACAAAG
>DASWTP010000237.1:0-6892 GCA_036402075.1 Chryseosolibacter sp.
TTGTTTTTCCGGTCACGGTTAAGCAATCGCCATGTATAAATCCTTCTTGTATTAAGTATTTTATAACAGAAGGAACGCCACCGATGCGGTGCAATTCCTCCATCAGGTATTTCCCACTTGGCTTTAGGTCTGCTATCAGCGGAGTTTTATCGGAAATCGCCTGAAAATCATCTTGCGTGAGTGACACCCCCACCGACTTTGCCATCGCAATCAGGTGAAGTACAGCGTTTGTTGAACCGCCAAGTGCGACAACAACCGTCACTGCGTTCTCAAAGGCTTTACGCGTCATGATATCTTTTGGTTTGATATCATGCTTTAGCAAATGGTGTATTGCTTTCCCGGCTTCAATACACTCAGCAGATTTCTCCTTGCTGAGCGCAGGATTCGAGGACGAGTAAGGTAACGCCATGCCTAGTGCTTCAATGGCAGAAGCCATGGTGTTTGCAGTGTACATGCCACCACACGCTCCGGCTCCCGGACAAGCGTTTTGTACAACACCTTTGAAATCTTCAGGCGTGATTGTTCCTGCCATCTTTTTGCCGAGTGCTTCGAAAGCGGAAATGATATTCAATTTTTCCCCTTTCCAGTTTCCTCCTGCAATCGTGCCACCGTATACCATGATCGCGGGACGGTTCAAACGTCCCATGGCGATCAAAGCGCCTGGCATATTTTTGTCGCAACCGACTACAGCAATTAAGCCGTCATAATATTGTGCTCCACAAACTGTTTCGATGGAATCCGCAATGACTTCGCGACTTACCAGGGAGTAACGCATTCCTTCTGTTCCATTGCTCATGCCATCGCTGACCCCAATAGTATGGAACATCAGCCCGACAAGATCATTGTCCCAGACTGCAGTTTTTACTTCCTGTGCTAATTTGTTGAGGTGCATGTTGCACGTGTTGCCATCGTAGCCGGTACTCACGACTCCAACTTGTGCTTTTTTAAGATCATCTTCGGTAAGACCGATTCCATAGAGCATTGCCTGTGCTGCCGGCAACGTTGGATCTTGTGTTAACGTCTTACTATATTTATTCAATTCGTATTTTTCTCCAACCGCAGCACGACCGTTCGCACCTTTTGTGGTTGTTGATAATGAGCTCGTATGTTTATCCGGTTCTACCATTAATCTTTGTCTGTCTTTGTATTTGCTATGGCTATTGCCTAATGCCTTCGCTTTTATATGATCACGTAGCTAAAAGATTTGTCCAGTACCTGACACTTGTATGCTTCTTGCACAATTGCTCCGAGGCTTTCTTTCCAGCTCTTACTGAACGTATGCGCATCGATCGATTCGATGCCGGCAATCTCAACCGCAGTTCCACAGAGGAATGCACTGTCTGCACTTTCTAGTTCGTGTGGGCTGATGTGACGCTCCACAACTTTGATATCAAGTTCGCGGCAGATGTTCATCACAACGTTGCGCGTGATGCTAGGGAAAATATGTCCAAGCGGTGGTGTATACAGCACGCCATCTTTCTCCATGAAGAAATTTGCAGCAGGTGCGGCCGCTACGTTTCCATTCATATCGAGTAATAGCGCTTCATCATAACCTCTTACTTTCGCTTCGCTTGTCGCGAGGATTCCGTTTACATAATGGCCGGAAATTTTCGCTTCCACTTTGATGGACGCAGGATTTGGCCGTTGATACGAGGAAACGCAAAGCTTGAGAAGATTATCACCGTGGTACTTGCCCCACTTCCATGCGCAGATCATAAGGTACACATCCTTTGGTGTGGTGAGGTACATGTTCGGTCCGCAATAAGCCAGTGGACGGATGTAGGCATCTGTAAGATTGTTCTTCTCCAGAAGCTGGTATGAAATGCGGGTGAGTTCTTCGGAGTCGTATTCGAGTGGGATGCCAACCAGGTTGCAGCTTTTCTTCAGGCGTTCGAAGTGTTCAACAGCTTTGAACATCTTCACGCCATTGTGTGTCTGGTACGCACGGATCCCTTCAAAAGCGCCAAAGCCGTAATGCAACGACTGGCTGAAAAGGTCGGTATGCGCATCGGTTGCTTTGATGAACTTACCGTTTAAAAAGAGTACCGTGTCTTTTGTGTAGTACATAATATTTACAACTGTTAGTTTGTTATTGCCCGTATAAAACAAAACCGCCCCGGATTTCTCAGGGGCGGTTGGTTATAGTCTTTTAAAATTTACACCAATATAGCCCCCGTGGGTTTCACCAGAATTAGAATGACGATAATCAGCACAGAAACGAGATTGCTCACGTTTGCGGTGGGGATGAGTGGACTGATTATGCTGCTAAAAAGTTTCATTTAATTCTGCCGTCTTACAATTCTCACAAATAATCGATTAGGATTCAAGCGTATGCCAATAAATATTTTGTTTCTAACGAATGTTAGGTGGGTGGCGGCTATGGCTATTGCCTGAATGTAGTGCTCAACGTGTTGGAGTTTACCCAGTCATTATTATTGGCGACATTCTGTCGCACACACTGCCATGGCCATTGCCAAAAGCCATAGCTTTTACTCATCCTTCAAAATATCAACGGGGTTCATACGCGCAGCCTTTAAGGAGTGATAGCCTGTAATCAGGATGGCAACGACCAGCGTTGAAACACCCGTTACGATAAAGATGACAGGAGAGGGTTGGACGCGGAAAGCAAAGTCTTCGAGCCACAGCGACATCAGCCAGTAGGCCAGGGGTGCACCTAACACAAAGGCGATGATGATCAGTTTTGTGTAGCCTTGCGAGATCATTACCAGAATATTCCACACTGATGCACCGGAAACTTTGCGAATTCCAATTTCTTTTGTGCGTTGCTCCAGCGCGTACACAATCATTCCGAGCAGTCCAAGGGAGGCGATAATAATTGCAAGCAACGCCATACCAGTCAGGATACTTCCGAATTGCTGTTGTGTCTTAAACGTTTCAGCGAATTGTTCATCAATGAACTGATAGTCAAACGGAATATCACCGGCATGTCGTTTCCAAAGATCATCCATTGCGGCAAGTGTTCTTTGCCAGTCTTTGCTACTTTGCGGTTTTACTCGCACAACCACGTATCTTCTGGCGCCTCCATTGGTGTTGGGGTTATTCACATGGAAAATCGCCATCGGTTCAATGGCCGTTGCCAGCGACCAGTAGTTAAAGTCTTCAACCACACCGATCACTTCAAACGATGCATCATCGCTGTTGGGATAAAGGATCTTTTTTCCGATCACACTTTCATCAAGTGTCCAGCCGATTTTACGCACGGTACTTTCGTTGATGACCACAGCATGGACATCGGACGGATTGTGAATAGAGAAGTTTCGTCCAAACTTCATTTTCACACCCAGGGTGGGGATGAATCGTTCATCGCCTGATGTGAAGTTTAATTGCAGGTTCTGACCATTCAGACCTTCCGCTGAAAAAGAATCGCCACCAAATACTGTTGGAGGCGCAGAGCTGCACAATGAGGCATCCATCGCTCCCGGAAGGTTCAACGCGGCCTGCTTCAGACTTTCCTGATCTTTTAAAGCTTCCGCGTGCTTTATCACCACAAGATTTTCCTTATCAAACCCAAGGTCTTTTTCCGAAACGTAATTCAGCTGGTCATAAACAATCGCGGTAGAGATCATGAGCACGATGGAGACGCTGAACTGAAATACCACCAACCCGTTTCTGAACGCTGCGCCCTGGCGACCGACCTTGAGCTTACCCTTGATCGCTTCCACCGGATTAAATTTGTTCAGAAAGATCGCTGGATAGCTGCTTGAGAAGACGGCCATCAGAAACGCCAGTACAAGCAATGCTGGAAGCAGTAATGTGTTTTCAGAAATATTGAATTGGAGATTTTTTCCTGTCGCGAGATTGAACACTGGTAAAAGCAACTGCGATAATGCAAGTGCACCAACTAGGGCGATTGCGCAGAAGATCAACGCTTCAATAAAATAACTTGCACCCAACTGCTTTTTACCTTGCCCCAAAATTTTTCGTACGCTTACTTCCTTCAACCTCCTTGTGAATTGTGCCGTTGACAGATTCATGAAGTTGATGCATGACAGCAGGATGACGAAGATCGCGGCACCGATGAAGGCATAAATGATTTTGATATTGCCCGTATCCGGGAACGATCCGATAACCGGGAATTCGGGAAGGTGCAGTGTTTTGATCGGCTGAAGGAACAACTCCCATTCTTTACCTGAAGCCTTATATTCCTCCCACGAGGTGTTCATCACTCTGCGCAATGTTTCTTGTGCGCGCTTTTCAGGAATTTTCGAAAGTTTCTGTCGAACATTTTCTATGTTGGCGTTCTTGTCTAGAAGTACGAACGTTTCGAGTTGCGTCCACACCCAGCTCCAGCTAAGGCGTTCGATTGGATATCCTTTCATTGATAAGAGCAGGTCGAACTGGATCGTGGAATTGTCGGGTGTGTCTTCAACTACCGCTGTCACTTCGTAGGTTTTCTCCTCACCACCGGTTAACGAGCCGAGCCTGATCTGCTTGCCGATCGGATCCGCGCTGCCGAAATATTTTTCAGCGGTAGATTTTGTCATCACAACATTGTTCGCCTGGCGGAAGGCGGCATCTGCATTTCCGGCTATGATCGGGAAATTAAAGATCCGGAAGAAGTTTGTATCAGCAGCGAGAATTTCATTTTCCTCGTGCGTGATCACTTCTCCCAAAGGTGTTACGTAGGATACAATGAACGTTCCAGGAGTATGAAGTGACGTGATCATCTCGACTTCAGCAAGCTCCTCATGTAGTGCCGTGGCAACTCCCGGGCCTGTTCGTGAAAACTGCTGATCGCGGCTTTCACTCCATATGAACGTTTGATTCACACGATAAAGGCGGTCCGTGTTGGGATGAAAGCTGTCAAAGCTCAATTCATGCTGCACATATAAATGAATGAGAATGGTGCTCGAAAGGCTGACAGTCAGTCCCAGCAGATTGATGGTTGAGAACAGTTTCTGGCGCCTGAGATTGCGGACAAAGAGCAGCAGGTTGTAGCGAAGCATGGTCGGTTATTTTGAAGAGTTCGTTGCAAAGCACAGACCACCTGGCAAATCATGCGAATTGCGCCAGTTTGGTCGTTTTTGAAAATGTCGGGCGTTCGGATCGGTTGCTGAACCGTTCGTTTTCGAAACAGTCAGGACCTTAGGTATTCAACGATCCCATCGCGAATTGCTGTAAATGTTCTCACAAGCATCTGCTCGTCCTCCTCCAAAAGAGTTACCCTGAACCCTTGAAGATCCGAGCTGAATGAGGAGATGGGCACAACGCAGACGCCTTTCGCGCCAAGCAGGTAATACACGAATCGTTTGTCGAGTTGAATATCCTGGCTCACCCAGCTTTCAACGAGAGATCTCATTTTAGGATCGCTGATCTTCATCGTTTGATGTGACTTCAAAACTCCTTTCCTGAAAATGATTGTGTTATAAAACGCACCAAACGTTTCATTGAACGTAAGCTCAGGAACCGTATGAAGAATATCTGCGATGATTTTGCTCCTCCTTCCAATGTTTTGGTTCGTTTGCTCACGATAGGGTTTGAACCTTGGGTCACCAAAGATGAGCGGTATCGCAAGCTGAGGCAATTTTGTTGAGCATACTTCGATCATTTTCGCATTATCAATTGCCTGACAAAATTTATTGAAATCCTGGTCCTTGTCTCTATTATAATATTCCATCCAGCCACATCGCGAACCTGGCCACGGGAGTTCTTTGGAAATTCCTTTCATGGATATGCCGGGAACATCGTCAATGATTTCGGCAAGGGAGTATGCGCGAGCCCCGTTGTATGTAATGTTGAGATAGATTTCATCGGCTACGAGAAAGAGCTTAAACTCTTTCGCAATCCCGACAATCCGCTTCAGCGTTTCCAGCGGGTAAACCATACCGGTTGGGTTGTCGGGGTTGATAATGAGGATGCCAACAACATTGGGATTGTACTTCACCTTGTTGTAAAGATCATCCAGGTCGGGATACCAGTGATTGTCGGGATCAAGCTTGTAGGTGAGCGGTTCATGGTTTGCGTGAGCTGCTTCCGCGCTTGAATGTGTGGAGTAGGCTGGTGAAGGGCCGATCACACGTGATGTGTCAGTGATGTACTGATAAACTTTGCCAATGGCATCCCCAAGCCCGTTGAAGAAACAGATATCGTCAGGCGTTATTTGAGCTCCACCCATTGCGTTGGTTTGGCGGGCGAGAAACTCCCGCGTCTCCAGCATTCCCTTTGATGGGCAATAGCTGTAGACGTCATCGTTCTTTACGAGAGCGGCAATAATATCTTTAATCCATGATGGCAGCTTGTGATGTTTTTGGATCGGGTCTCCAATGTTTTCCCACGAAATCTCAAGTCCAAGCTTTTTTAACTGCTCGGCTTTCTTCACAATTTCCCTGATCTCATAGCTCAGTTCTTTTGCTCCTTCACTTAGTAATTTCTGTCGCATGATCGATTTTGATCAGCGATGTTCATAAGTTTCATGGATGGATTCAAGTTTCTTCTAAGAATTATTTTCGGAACGCTTGTTAGCCTAGATGTAGGAGGCTCTAGCGAGCCGCGTAATGATCCTAGCGCGTGAGTTAGAAGCAGGAGGCTCCTACCGGAGCCGGAATTTTGCAACAGAGCGAGTACGTCCTTGATGATGATGGTAGGCAGCTGCGCAGGAGCGTCCTGCTTCTAACCAGAACGTGAGGAGTCGACCGGCTCGCTAGAGCCACCTAAGCTCTTTGCAGTTCGGCAAGCGCTAATCAGGGTGCGCCTGCTGAACACAGTTATCATCTCCTGCGTCAGTGCCTACCCAACTTTGTGCGCACTAGCAGTTTGCGATTGCATGTGATGTAGGAGGCTCTAGCGAGCCTGCGCGATGTCTTAGTGCATGAGTTAGAAATAGGAGGCTCCTAGCGGAGCCGGGATTTGTCCAAGACGATAAGTGGATTAA
>DASWTP010000238.1:0-67306 GCA_036402075.1 Chryseosolibacter sp.
TACTGCCGTCCTTGCACCGTCACAGCCAACCTTGCGCCTGGCACTTCATCGCTCTCGAAGCGCTGATACATCGCCATAACTTTCTGAAACAGGTTATCTCCCGCAGTTGCTTTGCGGATTTTCTTGTCTTCGAGCACCCGCCCCCTAACATAGAGTCGATTGAGTGTTCCATAGCTACGGTATGGAACAATCTGAAGCGGGCCGGCATTGCCCAGCCTTGATCGTAGGTCGAACATCAAGTCATCAACTTTGGCTTCGAGGCCGGTGGCGAGCTGGGTGAGCCTTCTTTTTAACGACATCGGTATCAGATTCCTGAGGGAGTAATTATAAAAAAAGGCTCTCAATTATGAGAGCCTTCAACAATGAAAAATTAAACTTTAGTCATTGTTCGGTTTATCTTTCAATTGCAGTCTGGTAACAAAGACCTTCTTGCCTTCTTTATTGATGTAGTAATACTTGTCGTTTTCGTCCACATAAACGGTCTGTCCGTCAGGACCAACTTTGTTGTCAAGTTTCTGGTCGGTGATGGCAGCCGCGGCCTTTGCAGCAGCTTCTGACACCGCATCACCCGCTTCGTCAGCTTCTTTCTCGATGTTGACGTCATTGTCTACATCGCGCTCAACCTCGTTAGCCTCTTCCTTAGCTTCGCGTCTCAACTCCCGGGACTCTTCGCGTGCTTCTTCTTTCGCTTCACGCGCATCTTCTTTTAACTCACGCGATTCCTCACGTGCCTCACGCTTGGCTTCATTAACATCGTCTTTGATGTAAGCATCATCCCCTTCACTTCCGGTTTTCAAGCCCCACAATTCCACGTCAGCCTTTTCTCCGGTTGAATTTGGAAGTGTCCGGTACGTGAATGCTACTTTTTCAATATCACGCTTTGGATTGCTTAGATTAATCACACGCGTTTCAGCGCCTTCTTTCAATTCACTCTTCACATCGAGTTCTTCCATTTGGCCGGATTCATAAAACACCTGGACACGGTCAATCTGAATTGGCGCGTCTGTCACTTTGAGTTTGATGGCCTGGAATTCATCGGCACCAAGCACTACAATGGATTCACTAGTCGTTCTGAAACTGGCGGTTACTTCGCCTATATGCTTCCATCCTGGTTCATTGTCAGCCACAACTGCCGGCTTTTGCGCTTGCGCTGTAAAACCAATCGCAACAAGCACTCCCATAATTATTTTTTTCATACGATCTGTTTGTTTAACACAAGCCTAAATCAAAGTATCGTGCCAACGACCATTTACCTTCCATCCGAACCAGCGCTATCGCGTCAGAGAAAATATCAACCGTATTTTTAATCTCGCAATGTGAATGGTGGTGTAGCATTGCCTGAAAAAACCTGATGAAGTTTTCAACAGTTTTCTACAAGCGATCAAACCGGAGTTCATGTTGAAACGAATAAGCTGACAGCGTTTAAAGGGCGTGGTAGCAAGCAGGCAGTCGTTTTTGAGCACCTAGACCAAAGATTAGACGTTTAAACTTGCAGTTAAAGCAAATTCTGAATACATTTAAATGAATATCCTGAAAATCACTGTTTTAGTTATGACTACAAAAGGTCGAATTTTTCACAAACGGCAGGATTTACAGTCCAGAATACGGGAAAATCTGATCGCCATCGGGGTGATCTTAGCAATCGTGGTTTGGGTTATGATGATGAAACCTTGAGCGCGTTATCTTACGAGTATCTTCCCGCTGAAACGTTCTGCCGCTCCTTCGATCCGGTACAAATAAAGGCCCGGAGGCAATCCTTCCATGCTCACAGATTCCCGGTCTGATGTCAGCACGCTGCTACGGATCCACGTACCATCATTCTTGTATAGCTGAAATTGGAAACCAGGCGATTCAGCCTTTGCTGAAAAGATATTAAGCTCGCCTGACACGTTTACCGGATTAGGGAAAACAATAAACGGTGTTTTGGTTAGGAAATACACCTGGATGGTGTCGCTGACAACGTTCTGGCCATTCGTGAAATGGATTCGTGCACGGTATTGGTTAAGACCCTGGCTCGGCTCTGCGTGAAGAAAACGGATTGTATTAGCAGTCGGGTTTGAGAACATGGTAATCGTGGTGAATTCTTCCGACCCCTGTGGCGCATGTTCAATGTCGATGGCACGGATACCATACGTTGTACCGACCTCGAGTCTCAAGACGATGCCATCGTCCGCCACTGTCTCGTCCACAAATGTGGAAATATAACAGCCAGCACCATAGGTATTGATATTAACGGCCGGACTCCTCAGCAAGCGTCTCCCACCCGGCAGAACTGGTTGGATGGAAAAGTATTCTGCACCGCTGTTCTTTTGAATGATAAGGGTAGTGTCCGGGAGTGACGTGAAAGCGGAGGTGTAGTTGCCTGTGAGCTGCTGAACCTCATAGCCTGAAACTTCAGGCAGCAAATTCCATTGCAACAACACTGAGTCTGCACAATTAAACGCAACCGAAGGAAGCAAGGCCCTGGAGATGGTGAATGCTTCGGTTTCAAATGTCTTCGCCCCCACCACCATGCGCGCCCGGGCCAATGCATTACCAGCAAAAGGCTGCTCCCAGCGGAAATAGCCTTTTTCTAGTTCAACGTTGGTAGCAACGGATGTCCACGTAGCACCATCGTTCAAGGTCACCTCAAGGTTTCCCCGCTGCGCTGCGAGTGTGCTTTTCCAATAGAAGTAAGTTCCAGTTTCTCCATTATATGGGAAGTTGTCGCTGCCTGTTGGGTAATTCCAGGTGAACGTTTCTTCTTCATCCCATTGGTAGGCGACAAAAAATTTCTGACCCGGTCCAATAATGGAAATGCCGCGTACCTCAATATGATAGGTTTGAGGTGATGGTCGTTCCACGGAGACTTGCTCAACATTGTTCAGGTTGTCGATACCCCCGCGTGGCGAGGCTGAAAGTGCACTCACTGTTGGACTTGGATCTAAAATCCACGGCTGCATGATTTCGCCCGATGACATTAGATCCAGGTCGAGGTTGTTGACTAATGCAGTTGTTGAGTTGACCGGTGCCGCAGGATCATTCCAAACTAATGTCGCCTTTAGGTTGATTACATTTTCGGGTATCGCGATAGCGAATGACAATACTTCGCCCTGTCTTATTGTTCCCTCGAAATAATGATCAGCCATCAATGTCTTTACACTCCGATATGCATTCACATTCCCAAAACCAGTGATGAAATCGATTCCGGCAGGTCCCGCATCATCTGCTGCATTGATGAGAACCGCTTTCAAAAGCGCAGCATCCGGATACTCCGCTTTCATGCTTTTGTATGTTTGCTGAAGCATGGCTGCAATCCCGGAGACGAGCGCAGCTGCATTAGAAGTACCGGCCGTGCTATACGCAACAAGCTCGGGTTTAATCCGCCCGTCATGCGCAGGACCACGCGAAGAGAAACTCACCGCATTCCCAGTCGTGTCAACCGCTCCAACCACCAATGCATTCTTGGCCATCTTTGAATTGCCTGTGAGATTGGAATATCCCGGAGCGTTCACATACTTGCCGGAAGCCGCCAGAGAGGTTCCGGAGTTTCCAGAAGAAAAGACATGAAGAACTTTCGGATTTTCGTTTATCGCGGCATCGTACGCGTTAGCCAGCGCGCCATAGAAATTTTCCACTACCGTTCCATAAGCATGGTTTTGAAGGAAGGCGTTGGTTGACGAAAAGTGTGAACCGTTATCGGGAAACAGATTGTCAAAACTTGAAGTTGTGAGCCTTGCGTGTGCCGCTACGCCCCTGCCAGTGATAAAGGAATTGCCTGCGCCTGCCATAATGGTAGCCATCTCGGTTGCATGATTGCTGGTGTCATCGTCTGCAAGCGCGGATGCAATACTCCGCCCAAGCAAGTCGATATCAGCAGGGTTAAATTGTCTCTCCTTAATCGAGATAACAATGCCCTCGCCATTGAGATCGGGATATTCATGGTGCACACGGTTTGTCTTGTTCGGGGCGTGGTATAGTTCGAGCACGCGCCCTTCTTCCTGCGCTTGCAATGACTCTTTGCCGACATAGGTGACATTGCTGTCTGCGAGGATTGATGAAAGAGCCGGCTCAATATTTCCCCTTATAATGACAAGATTGTTCTGTAACTCCGTCTCAAGGTCGAACTTCCGTATCGATGAGAGAAGCCCACCCGGGTTTTCAGCTTGCACGACATAGCGCGCGCTTTGTTCAAAATCGAGTGTCAGAAGGTTATCAGATAATTTCCAGAGATAGTTGACTGGCTTGCTGCTTTCGATGATCTCGTGGTGTAGCGTGGCATGCGTTGTTGAAGGCTTTATTACGATAAGTTGATTGTCGAGCACGCGGATTGGGCGTAAGCCGGCATGTATCAGGTCCGAGACCGATCGGTCTTGCTTCAATTTGACTAACAAAAACGAGGAGTCGCGCTTAAGATAGTGAACAGCATTCGGGCGAGCGCTAAGGGTAGTGATAATTTGTACGAGATCCGTTTGAACATGCTTTTGTGCGTTGCAACATACAACATAGCAAATGACCAGTATCGCAACCGTTGTAAACTTCATCTCACAGGAAAATAATGCCGTTCAAAGCTACTGGGTTTATATGGCCGTACCGCAACGACTCTGGATGGAAATTCTCGATAGCTTGATTTACTCATTCAATCTATTCATTAACCTAAACAATTATGCACCAAATTAAAAAACTTACGACCGCTATGGCGATCGTTGCGATGTTTATTATCGCACCTTCCTGTTCCGAGCAAGAGCTCAAGCCCGAACAAACTACCGAAATATCCGAAGACATTAAAGCTCAATTTAAAGAATTGGGATTTGACGTCAGTGACATTCGCCTCGTAAATGATGAGAACCCGTTGTCGTCCCGATTCGGATCGAAATATTACCTGCTTGAAGGTGATATCGCGATCTCCGAGGACAATCTCAACTCAATGATGGGCAGTGATGTGCACCATGTAGGAGCAGTCGGTGAGCAGTACCGCACAACAAACCTGGTATCTAACAATAGAACGATCCGCGTTTTAGGTTACACAGGGGGAAGCAATGCACTTGATTCGAAGATGAGAACTGCGTTGCAGCAGGCCGTTGACAATTACAACGCCTTGAATATGGGTCTGAGCTTCACCCTATCGTTCGGCACAAATACAGGAGCCAACGACATCACCGTTTATCGTGTTAGTGGTAGCGCTGGCGGCTCCGCTGGCTTCCCAAGCGGTGGCAATCCATATCAATGGGTTCAAATCTATTCGGGGACAAGCAGTTACAGCACCGATGTGGTTGAGCACGTGATCACCCATGAGATCGGCCATTGCCTCGGACTCCGTCACACCGATTACTTTAACCGGTCACTCTCGTGTGGCAGTGGTGGCAACGAAGGTTCATCTGACGTTGGAGCCATCCACGTTCCCGGCACCCCTACTGGCTATGATGCGAATTCAATTATGCTCTCGTGCTTCAGTTCATCTGAAACCGGTGAGTTTGGCACCTACGACAGGGTTGCACTCGAATACCTTTACTAATTCATAATTTCACTTCGATCGCGAATGAGTACTGAGCCGGGAGAAATCCCGGCTCATTTAAACAAGCGCAATGTCATAGTCAGGGATACTGTAATCACGTATTGAGCTCATCATTGTTTCGTGATGCATTGCTTGCGTAATACCCTGTTCGCTCGCAGGAGCTGTAATCTTAATACAACAAGAGGTGCGGCAAAATTTCTACAGAGCGTAATGCTCATGTCCAGACGGCTGGAGATTGAAACCGGGTATACTATTTTATCGCTTGATCCGGAATCCTTCTTCACCATGGAGCAACCATCATCTTCGACTTCAGTGTCGGGTAAAACCATTCTATTTGTATCTTTGCCGCGGCATGACGCAAAATATACCTCTACGCCCTGGCAGCTCGCTGTTCAACTTGCAAAAACAAATAACGTCATATTCACGGATCACCCGTTCTCGTTTCAGGATGCCGCCACGAAGTTCAGGGAGCCTGGCGTAAAGCGAAGACTGAAATCGTATCTCGGAGGCGAGGTATTTATGAAGGAGGGCGTTTATGTCGTCAGAACTCCATTTGTATGGCCAACCAACTTTCTTCCAAAAGGTAGACTCTATAATTTCTTTTCCCAATGGAATCAACGCATCCTCGCAGCACGTCTCAATGCATTTTTCAAGAAGCAAGGGATCACATCACTCGTTTACATCAATTCGTTCAACTTTTACTATCATGATCTGCCAAAGTATTTGAGAGCCAAAACAGTGGTGAACATCTATCACTGCATTGACCCGATGATTAAATCGTTTACACTGAAACATGGCCAGTATCTGCAGGAGAAGGCAGCCCGCAGCGCGGACGTAGTTGTCGCAACCGCACCTGCACTCCTCAAGCCATTTCAGCAGATCGGTTTACAAACATTCCTCGTGCCCAACGCTGCAAATTTCAAACACTTCAATGCCGCCACTTCAGACATTCAGGTTCACCTGAAACTTCAATCCCTGTCAGGCAAAGTAGTTGGCTATTTTGGAAATATTGAAAGACGAACAGATTTCAAATTGCTGTCAGAAGTGGTAGATCTATTGACCGAGTGGCACCTTGTCATGGCGGGCCCTTACGATAAATCATATGTTCCCGAGAACTTCCTGAAACATCCGCGAATCCATTTCACCGGTCCATTCTCTCACGAAGAAGCGCCTTCGGTGATCAAACGATTCGATGTTGCAATCATACCGTTCAAATGTGATGAAGTTTCCAACGGCATCTATCCGCTGAAATTGTATGAATACCTGGCGGCAGGAAAACCGGTTGTGTCGACCAATTTTAATCCTGATATCCTTGCCGAACTTAGTGGAACCGTGAGTATTGCCGACACTGCGCAGGAATTTGCAAATTCGGTGCTTCTCGCCTACGCTACGGACTCAGAAAAGAAGATAGCACAACGAATTGCTGTGGCTGCAAATCAAACCTGGGAACACCGCGCAAGCCAGTTTGAAGAGATCATCAAGAACGAGCTCACAAAGAAGAATATGGAACCTGTCATTAGCGTCATGAAACCGGTTTCGTCCGGTTCGCTCAAAGAACGTATCAAAAGCAACCCACGGTTGAAGAAATTCGTATTGTCGTTGATTTTCCGAAAGAAGCCCTATGGCTCTCGCGTAAAGTGGTACATCTGGCTTTGGCTGATTTTTCCACGATACTTTCAACGCGGAATCTCCTGGGCATCGCGGCTGGACCTGGTGCCCTTCAATAAATTCAAGATTGGAAAATATTCGCGCGTTGAACAAGGTGTTGTGATCAATAACGGGATGGGTGACGTGATTATCCACGATGAAGTGCACACCGGCATCGGCTGTGTCATCATCGGCCCGGTGACCATGCACAAACACGTGGGACTGTCACAATACGTTCGCGTTCTCGGCATGCACCATGGTAGCGATGCAGACTCGCCACATCACTATCAGCGCGCCTGGAAAGCTCCTGTGATCCTGGAGGAAGATGCGTTTATCGGGACAGGTACTGTCATCATGGGCAAGAAGAATGGAGAGCCACTTGTGTTGGGAAGATATTGCAGAGTTGGCGCAAATTCAGTTGTCACCACTGATATCCCTCCCTACTCCGTTGCTGTTGGCAATCCTGCCAAAGTAGTCCGTGTCTGGGATTTTGAAAATAAATGCTGGAAGAAGCCAAGCGATGACAGCGTTCCGTCAAAAAGGAATGAAAAGGAAAATACCATTGCGGTGATCGATCCAACATTACTGACGGATCCAAAGTTCAATGCCCAAGGCTAGTTTTTGATTTTTTGTTTCACCTCCAACGGTTAACTTGCTCCGGTTAACATTACCTGGTCTATGCTGAACTCCAAGAAACGCGTTGCCATCATCGGCAGTCAACGGATTCCCTTTGTGCGATCCTTCAAAGAATATTCGCGCACCTCAAATAAAGAAATGCTTACCGCCACCTTGGAAGCGGTGGTAAGCAAATTCAATCTTCATAAGAAGCGGATTGGAGATGTTTCGCTAGGTGCGGTGATGACCAGTTCGATTGAATGGAACCTGGCGCGGGAGGTGGTACTGGGCACAAGTCTTGATCCACATACACCTGCGTTCAATGTTCAACGCGCCTGTGGGACGAGTCTTGAAACAGCAAATCTTATAGCGCTGAAGATTGCAGCCGGACAAATTGAAAGCGGGATCGCGGGAGGTAGTGACACAAACAGCGATCTGCCCATTATGCTGCAGCGAAGCCTCGCCTGGAAGCTTATTGATATCAACAACGCGAAATCATTTGGAGAACGAGTTTCAAAAATTCTCGGCATCCGCCCGAAAGATTTGAAGCCAGCTTATCCCGGCATCGTGGAGCCGCGCACGCACTTGTCGATGGGGCAGCATACGGAGAAAATGGTGAAGGAGTGGAAGATCACTCGTCTCGAGCAGGATCAGCTGGCACTAGAGAGTCATCAAAAAGCTGCACTGGCATACAAGGATGGATTTTACAATGATCTCGTTGTATCGTTCAAATCAGCGAAACGCGATACGATCCTGCGTGAAGACACAACCCTTGAAAAGCTGAGCAAACTCAAACCGGTGTTTGACAAGAGTGCCGCAGGAACAATGACTGCCGGAAACAGCACTGCGTTTACCGATGGTGCCGCGGCCGTATTGATGACGTCAGAGGAATATGCTCGTCAGCATAATTTACCGATACAAGCTTATTTTGTCGATGCGGAAGCGGCAGCAGTTGACTTTGTCGAAGGGGCTGGTCTATTAATGGCGCCAACGATTGCCGTTTACCGGATGCTGCAGAGGAACAACCTGACGCTTCAGGATTTCGACTACTATGAAATTCATGAAGCGTTTGCAGGCCAGGTGCTATCAACACTCAAAGCGTGGGAAGATGAAGCCTACTGCAAAAAAGTGCTGGGCGCATCAAAGCCGCTGGGAAGCATTGACCGGTCGAAGATGAATGTCAAAGGAGGAAGCCTCGCGTTGGGCCATCCGTTTGGAGCGACTGGCGCACGGGTTCTAGGCACCATGGCAAAGCTGCTTGATCAGCGGGGCAAAGGGCGCGGACTCATTTCTGTTTGCACCGGAGGCGGAATGGGTGTGGTAGCGATTGTTGAGAAATAACTCCTCATTTTAACCTATCCTGCAATGGTTTATTTTTTACGATAATCAAATGCGCGTCTTCCGCGCTTTTTTCCTGTAAATGGTTTTCGTTTCTGATGACTTGCCAATCGCGGGGTTTAATTGCGATCTCATGCAAAAACAGTATTCTATTTGGCACAAGAATTTAAACTTTCCATCGTGGAGTGGCCAGGGTTTGGAAGACCATATCGGGCAAGTTTATGATGAGACAGCAAGTAAAATTCAACGAATTACCTCTTACCGACAAAGCTTTATTGATGGCTGAATTTGGTAGCTACCTTGAGTCAATCGAATTCTATGACTATTGGATTCACCTTTACTCGCTGCACTCAAATTTTATCGAGGTCTACTACAACATTCACACGCGCCAGATCGACAAGATAGCGATGGCTGATTATGCCGAACTCGATAAGTATCTTAACCGGATCGTCATTCAAAGCTTGAGACGATAATGCAAGGTGATCTTCTACGGCTTCCGAAGATGATAAGCTTTGGGTTTTGTAAACGCGCGAAGTCCAGCGTGGGATAACGTTGAGCCAAAGCCCGAATGTTTTCTCCCGCTCCAAGGCACGGCAGCACTCACACGATCACAACAATTCCAATAGCCGGTACCCGAATCAACAGTTGAAAGAATCTGCTTCGCTCGACTTTCCGATGCGCTGTACACAGCGGAGGTCAGGCCATATTCGGTGTCATTCATCATGCTGATTGCTTCCTGGTCGTCCTTTACCTTCATAATGCCGATAACCGGCCCAAATGATTCATCTCGCATCACACTCATGACGTTACTTACCTCTGTCAAAACCGTTGGTTCAAAGTAATAGCCTTTCCGACTAATTCGTTTGCCACCCGTGAGAATTTTAGCACCGCCCTTCACCGCATCAGCAATTTGTTTTTCGATCACCGACAGCTGATCCTTCCGAGTCAATGGCCCGATATATACTCCATCGGCAGTTGGCTCGCCTATCTTCCAGCTCCTGACCTCCCTGGCAAACTCGTCAACATAGCGGTCATAAATTTTTTCATGAACATAGATCCTTTCTACCGCGCAGCAACTCTGCCCGTTGTTGTAGAATGCTCCGTCCGCAGTTCCGGCAGCAACCGCTTTAATATCCGCGATGTCATCAGCAACGTAGACCGGATCTTTTCCACCGAGCTCACACTGACAAGGAACCATTTTAGCGGAGACCCGCTCATAAATATATTTACCTGTCTTATAAGATCCGGTGAAAAAATATCCAGCAAAGGGAAGGTCGAGCAATACTTCACCCGTTTCTTTTGCACCAATCCCGACCTGAAATGCCTTGTCCGGGATCCCAGCCTGTTTGAGCAGACGTTCGATATTTAATCCAGTAAGGGTAGCGTATTCGGATGGCTTATACAACACCGCGTTGCCAGCAAGCAATGCTGGAACAAAGACATTTACGCCAACGAGGTAAGGATAATTCCAGGCTGAGATGTTACAGATCACGCCCAACGGCTCGTACGAAATCCACTCCGCCATGGTGCCATCGTCCGACATTTTTTCGTCCGACAAAAATTTCAGGGCATTTTCCGTGAGCCATTTAATTCTTGTCCTCGCGCCATTTACTTCGTTGCGTGATTGCTGCAGCGGTTTCCCAACTTCGGCCGTAAGGTCCTTTGCAAGCTGCTCAATGTCGCGCTCTAGTAAGGCCGAAAAGTTTTTGATTACGTCAATCCGCTCCGCCAGGTTTACACGGTTCCATTCAACCTGCCCTGCCTTCAATAGATCAAATTTTGTCGACAACGTTTGCCTTGTGTCGTCTTTGATTTCGCGGAGAACTTCCTCCGTTGCTGGATTGATAATTTTCATGGCTGTACTGATCAGCTGTTTCGCACTGCATTGAGGAATGCTTCTTTTACTTTTTTTGAGAATGGGTTGCTCAGATCGGTCATTCGTTCAGGATGCCACTGCACCAGCTGGAAAAACGGTTTTCCATCGTTCTTCTGCCGCTCGATTCCCTCAATAATGCCATCGGACGAAAACGAATTCACAACCAGGCCTTTTCCGATCAGCTCTGCGCTTTGATGGTGGGCGCTATTGATCTCCCCTTTCGCCAAACCAGTAATCCTGAACAGCTCACTGTTGACATCCACATCAACGGTGTGATATCGGTCCTTGTCAGGATAGCGGGAGTGGTTATACTTTCCAAATGATGGAATATCCGGAACGAGTGTGCCCTTGTAATACACATTTGCCACCTGCAAACCACGGCAGATGCCGAGCAATGGCAGCTGATGCTTCTCAACTTCATCCAGAACCTTGAATTCGAATTCATCACGTGCTTCATCGATCTCGTGACAATAATCCTTGTACTCGGGCTTATTGTAATAGCGCGGGTGCACGTCTTCACCACCGCTTAGAATGATGCCATCACATTTCTGTGCATCTCCTGCGTTGTTCAGTCCCGCCCCAAGCTTAATAACCTCAACATCGGGTTCCGCAGCGATCCATTGTTCGTAATTAGCGTATTTACTGCAGTCGGTAATTCCAATCGTAATTTTTTTCTTCATCTCAAGCACGCATTTAAAGCGCGTTCAAATATAATTGCTTAAAGTCTTCCCGGGAAACTGGTTTTGGATTATTCGGGTGGGCGAAATCTGCTAGAGCGAGATCGGCCAGCGTTTCTATATGCTCCGGCTTAACACCGATCTCACGCAACTTGTGCGGAATCTTAACCTTTGTATTGAGTTCAAAAAGGTAGTCTACGACTGCAGCTCCGTCTTCCTGCTTCAGTTCCAGCGTTCGTGCAATCCTCCGGAACTTGTCCTCGAAGCCTTTGATATTGAACTGCATTCCATAAGGAATATTTACCGCGTTGGCCAGCCCATGGTGAGTATCCAGTAATGACGACAGCGGGTGAGCAAGCGAGTGCACAACGCCCAGACCTTTCTGGAAGGCAACGGCTCCCATCAGCGAAGCAATGAGCATTTTGCTGCGCGACTCCAGGTCGGGCTTGTTTACCGCCCGCTCCAGCGATTGATGGATGAGTGAGATTCCTTCGAGCGCGATTCCTTCGCAAAGCGGATGCGGTGTCTTGGCAAGGTAAGCTTCCATGTTGTGCGTGAGTGCATCCATCCCTGTTGCTGCGGTAATGAATGCAGGAAGGTCCATGGTAAGCAGCGGGTCAGCAAAGACTATCCTGGCAAGCAGTTTCGGTGAAAAGAGAATTTTCTTCTGATGGGTGATGTCATCAGAAATGATGGCACTTCGCCCGACTTCACTCCCGGTTCCTGCGGTCGTTGGAATGGTAATGAAATGAGGAACGTCATTTGTCACGTAGATGTCTCCGCCAATCAGGTCATCGTACTTGAAAAGGTCTTCGCGGTGGTTGACGCGCAACACAATGGCACGGGCTACATCAAGCGCTGCCCCTCCTCCAATGCCGATGATGCAGTCCCGGTTTGTATTATCGAAAACGTCAGTCCCTTTATACACGTCTGACTTTACAGGATTTTTGTGGATCTCAGAAAAGACTTCATATGAGATCTGCTTCGCTGAAAGATCTCGCAGGATCTCCTTAAAGAATCCCAGCTGCCCCACGGTCGGATCGGTTACAACGAGGGGCTTGGAAAGATGATTTTTCTTCAAATATTCTCCCAGCTCTTTGCTGGAACCGGCTCCGAAACGGATGGTGGTGGGGAAGTTGTATTGATAGATCTGCGTAAACGTCATAGTCTAAATGATTTCAAAGTAGCGTTTGTATTCCCAATCAGTGACAGCCTTCAGGTGTTGTCTCCACTCCCATTCCCGCGTTTGCACGAAATGTTCAACGAACGTCTCGCCAAGAATTTCCTTTGCCACATCCGACTTCTTCATTGCCTGCGTTGCATCGTGCAAATTTCCCGGCAACGTGCCGTTCGAGAAATCGCGATAGCCGTTTCCCGAAGTCGGTGGCTGCGAAAGTTTTAACTGTTTTCTGATGCCATACAGGCCAGATGCAAGAGCGGCTGCCATGGCGAGGTATGGATTGACATCAGCGCCAATCACCCGGGTTTCCAGTCGTGCGCTTTTGCTTCCTGCGCAAAGTACCCGCAGCGCTACCGTGCGATTGTCCGGTCCCCAGGTTAATGTTGTTGGTGCCCACGCACCCTCCACTAAGCGTTTATAGCTGTTGATTGTGGGTGCAAACATGGGTAGTATATGAGGAAGGCAATGGAGCTGGCCTGCAATGTAGCTTTTCAGCAACCCGCTCATATGGTGTGGATCCTTTTCGTTATAGAAAAGATTTTTCTCTCCTGATTGATCCCATAGGCTCTGATGAACATGTCCACCACACCCGGGCAGCGTTTCGCTGATCTTTGCCATGAACGTTGCCATGACGCCATGCTTGTACGCAATTTCTTTTACGGCAGTCTTAAATAGAACTGCGCGATCGGCAGCTTCCACTATGCCGGCATACTCAATTGCAGCCTCATACGTACCTGGACCTGTTTCGGTGTGAAGCCCTTCAATCGGAATACGAAACTTTGTTAGCTGCTCAAAGAGATCGGAGAAGAATGAATTCTTCAATGTCGAACGAAGAATAGAATACCCGAACATGCCGGGCGTTATAGGCGTCAGGTTAATGTACTTCTTGTCACTGGCGCTTTGCGGTGTCTCAGCAAAGTTGAACCATTCAAACTCCTGTGAGAAGATTGGCGAAAATCCGGCATCGCTGGCATCTTTCAAAACCTTTTTTACGAGTTGACGAGGACATATTGGTGACGGCTCATCATTTGCCTTTATAAATTCGCCAAGAAAAAAAGGTACGTCATTCTCCCATGGAATCTGTCGGAATGTTTCCATTGCAATGCGCGCCTTGGCATCAGGGTAGCCAGTGTGCCAGCCTGTGTACGTAGTATTGTCATAGGCGACATCGCCCGCGTCCCAGCCGAAGATCACATCGCAGAATCCCGTGCCTCCCTTAACTACCGAACGGAATTTGTCGGCCGAGATGTATTTTCCACGCAGCACTCCGTCCACATCCGCAAAGGCAATTTTTACTTTGCGCGAAGGATGGTCTTGGATGTAACTCAGAATGTTGGTTGTCTCTTCCGTGGTCATGTCCTGGATGATTCGTTATGTTTTGCGACAAGTTTAAAAACCGCGAAGCTTCCCGCGATCAGGGCGAAATAGATAACAGCAAGCGTCCCGTTATAAATGCACATGGCAACGAGTGAAATTACAGCAATTATTAACGCTATAAGTGGAAAGGCAGGAAAAAAAGGAACCTTGAATGGCCTTGGCAGCTCAGGCATCTTCTTTCGTAACCGTATTACGGAGACCATCGAAATGATGTAGAGTGTAAGCGCACCGAAAACGGAGAGCGTGATGATGTCGGCTGTTCTACCCGTTAGCAGCGCGAACACACCGATGATCATATTGACGATCAACGCATTTGCCGGGGTTTGAAACTTTGCATTGACGCGCCCAAGGAATTTAGGAGCAAATCCTACCCTGCCGAATTCAAAGCTTGCGCGACCTGCCGCGAGAATGATTCCGTGGAAGGATGCAACCAGTCCAAACAACCCAACGGTTATAAGAAGATGATAGAGCCAGTGACTGCTGTCTACAATGTGCGAGAGCGCCATAGGCAATGGCGAGTCGGAAGTCGACCCATCCGATTTGTACACAACACTTTCCCATCCGGCCACTCCCACTGAACTGATGAATGTTAGAACACAGAGGATCACCAGCGTAACGATTGCCGAACCGAAACCCAGCAGAATTGTTCGTTGCGGATTGACAGCTTCCTCCGCAACATTGGCGACTCCTTCGATAGCAAGAAAGAACCAGATGGCAAAAGGGACTGATGCGAATACCCCGGCCCATCCGTTTGGAAATGCATTGTTTGCAAGGTTCTTCATCTCAACGTGCGGTAATGTGATTGAGGAAAACAGGAGCAGCTCACCAACCGCAAAAATTGTAATGATAAGTTCGAACATAGCGGCTGCCTTAACTCCGGAAATATTCAGCGCGGTAAAGATCAGATAGGCGAAGATGGCAATAGCAAGGATTGGAATCGATGGGAAGAAGATATTGAAATAGGCACCGATGGCGAAAGCAATTGCCGGGGGTGCGAAAATGAATTCGATATTTTGAGCAACGCCTGCAACAAATCCCAGATCTCGCCCCAAGGCCAGTGTAGCATAATCAAAAGCGCCACCAGCTTTCGGTATGGCACACGCAAGTTCAGAATAGCTGAAGGTGAACGTAAGGTAGAGAACAATGATGAAGAAAGTGGAGATCGCAAGTCCGAGGGTGCCTCCTTCTGCCAGCCCAAGGTTCCACCCGAAATACATTCCGGAGATGACGTATCCTACGCCAAGCCCCCATAACATCGTTGGCGACAGCGTACGTTTTAATTCAGTCGATGACACGCAATGGAAATGTTAGCCATGATGTTTGCAGAAGCTTAATATAGTAAGTTTTTGAAATACTTGGCGGCTGACGTACGAATTTGAACTGATTTTTTGGTTCGAAAATATTTGTATTGGCCGGGCGAAAGCGGGCATAAAAATTTTATATTTAGAAGAGATATCATACGATTGCGCTCCTCCGAATGGTGTCTGGCTTTTCTCTTAATCCATAACATTAACTCCTTACGTGATGGCACATCCAGAAGCTCAGCCCCTGGCATTCGACCTGAAACCCATTTCATCTGGCGCCCTTGAAAACGCGTTGGAAAAGGCCGAGCATTACCGGTTACTTAACCAACCGCACCTGGCGGAGAGTATTTGCCTCGATGTTTTGGCAGTTGATGCGGTTAATCAGAAAGCGCTGATCATCCTTTTGCTCGCCATGACAGATCAGTTCGATAGCCCCTCTTCACGAAACATAAAAAAGGCAATGGATATAGCCTCCCGGCTGCGCGATGAGTACTCGAGGAACTACTACCGGGGAATCGTTCTCGAACGCCAGGCTGCTGCCACGCTGAAGTCAGGTGTACCTTCGTCTAATGTTGATGCTTGTGAATGGTTTCTCGAGGCAATGAAGTGCTATGAAAAAGCAGAGTCACTCAGTTTACGCGATAACAATGACGCAGTGCTTCGCTGGAACACATGTGCCCGCGCCATCATGCAGCACAATTTGAAACAGCGACCCATCGAAGAATACATTCCGGTGTTGGAATAATCAGTCCGAAAAAATAAACTCTTTTGCATACCCGAATTTGCTGTTGTACTTTTCTCACTTTGTACAATAACGCAAACGGAATGCTCCTTCGAAACTCAAATCCATCACAGATTATCTTATTGTTCTGTCTTTCACTGTGTCTTTTAACACACACTGCCGCTCAGGATATCTCAGTGATCCCCACGCCTTCTTCAATTACAAAAAAGCAAGGTTCATTTTTGCTGACCAGCGCAACAACACTGGCGTATTCAGATGACAATGAGGTTGCCAAGGTGGCGGAATACCTTCGCGCCAAACTGCAACCCGCAACGGGGTTTGGATTTGCACGCACCACAAAGGCCGGGCCGGGTTCAATTGAACTTGTGCTGAGCGCTACCGGAGCGAAGGCTGCGGATGAAGGTTATTCGCTTGAATCAAGCGCTGACAAAATTACGCTTACGGCAAAGTCTCCGGCCGGACTTTTCTACGGGGTGCAGACCCTCTTGCAACTTTTGCCTGCAGAAATTGAGGCGTCAGAAAAAATTACCAATACAAAGTTTGAGATCCCCGCGGTCGCTATTACTGACTCACCCCGGTTTGGATGGCGAGGGATCATGCTGGATGTTAGCCGCCACTTTTATTCGAAAGCCTATGTAAAAGAGTTTATCGATCAGATTGCCAGGTATAAATTCAATCGCCTGCATCTGCATCTTACCGATGACAATGGGTGGCGCATTGAGATCAAGAGTTTGCCAAAGCTTACCGAGGTGGGCGCCTGGCGGGTGGAGCGCACAGGGACTTTCGGAAGCCATGATGCTCCGAAGCCTGGGGAGAAAGCAACATACGGTGGCTTTTATACACACGAAGACATTAAAGAGATTGTACAGCACGCGAAAGCCCGCTTTATCGAGATCGTTCCGGAGGTTGACATTCCCGGTCACAGTATGGCTGCGCTTGCCGCCTACCCGGAATTGAGTGTGAGCAAGGATACGAGCGTTCGCGTTAACCCAGGCAGCAAATTTGCCACGTGGTATGGCCATGGCAAATTTGAAATGCATATTGACAATACCTTGAATCCAACTGACGAAAAGGTGTACGCATTTCTCGACAAGGTATTCACCGAGATCGCCATGCTGTTTCCATACGAATATATACATATGGGTGGAGACGAGTGCTACAAAGGGTTCTGGGAAAAAGATCCACAGGTACAAGCGTTCATGAAAAAGAATAAAATGAAAGACGGTCATGACCTTCAGAGTTATTTTTCAAAACGCGTGAATCAGATTATAGTCTCTAAAAAGAAGAAAGCGATAGGCTGGGACGAGATTCTTGAAGGAGGCGCCCCCGAAGGCGCGGCAGTCATGAGCTGGCAGGGCGTCAAAGGAGGTATTGAGGCGTCTAAGCTCAGGCTTCCGGTCGTCATGAGCCCCGCCCCGATGTACTACCTCGACATGATGCAGGGCGACCCCGCGATCGAGGCGCGCGTTTATGGTTCATCACGATTAAAAGAAATGTACAACTTTGATATTCTTCCCGCAGGCATCGATTCGGCATACGTCCTGGGCGGACAAGGCAATCTCTGGACAGAGCAGATACGCATCGAACCACAGGTAGAATACATGATGTACCCGCGGGCTTATGCAGTGGCCGAGACATTATGGTCACCAAAGTCAAAGAAAAATTACGACAATTTTGTCACCCGGGTTGAGAACCACTTCAAGCGCTCAGCCCAGGCCGGAGTGAACTATTCGCCAAGCCTCTACGATCCGATCATGACGGTGAAAAAGAACAGTGACGGAAAGCTTGTAGTTGAATTGGCTGCCGAAGCACCAAACCTTGACTTCTATTATACCCTCGACAATACGATTCCAAACCATTACTACGAGAAGTACAATGGTCCAATTGTTTTGCCAGACGGAACGGATATGATCCGCATCACGAGCTACCGTGGCAAACAACAAATGGGAAGACTCCTGAGCTTAACTGTCGAAGAGTTAGCAAAGCGAGTCAGGAAGTAAAACTGGCGCGCTGGCCATCTGAAATTCTACCGGTCTGACAAAGCTGCCAGCGCTGTCTTAAGGGAGTTCAATCGTTGTTCGCGCATGAGCGCAACGGGCTCTGCCATTCGTTCTGCGCAATCTGTGGCTGGACAGCGCTCACAAGTTTCGCCAACCATGCGAATCGGTATTGCTGGGTCATTCCAGAAAAGTACTTTCTTCTTTAATTGCGAAGTCAAGCGAAGTCCAATGGAGATGCTGTGGTTGATTCCGGTTCCTTCCAGCGCAGGCTTGGCGAAACTCAGGATCAGGTATTCGTTCTCATTGCCGAAATAACGCGAACGCTGGGCAAAACAAATCGGATGAGAATACATCCCTTTTTTCAGTTGCGCAGACAAATTCTTCAGGATATTGATTGAGATCCACCGCCTGCAATAATGCTCGTGCATCATGTTCGCGTGCGGATTGTGCAACCCTGCCAGGTGCATTTCTTTGGTCAATTCAAAATCATCTGTTCCGTTCCGTTGGCTGAAGCGTAGAAAGAAGAGCTCCTGTATCCCGAAATATCGAGGCAGCAGGTTTGTGAGGCGATGAGCGAGTATCTCAGGCGAAACCTTGAAATCGTCAACCAGCGTAACCCAGTCAACACTGTTGAAAGTCGGCTTGTCGAGCAATGATGATACACGTGTGATCACCACCTCGCGCCTTAACATCAGCGCGCAGGCGAAATAGGATGCTTTGAAGTTATTCAACACTTGCTCGAAAGAGTCGAATTCCACCCACGAAGCTGTGAACGGTCTTTCACTCAGATTTAGGAACTGAAACCCAACCTCTCTGGCCAGGATAAACGCTTTCTGAGTTCGATTAAGACTCGGATTCAATAGGATCCGAGGATTTTTTGCCGGTAGAAATACGGACCGAAGCTGTTTCAGTTCCGGCTGATTGTTGAGCCCGGCTTCTTCAACCTGGCATCCGTATGATCGCTCGAGAATATCCCGGAGCAGCTCCCACTCGAGCGCATGCACTGGATCCAGACTGTGAATCTTTACGAAATCATCTACCGCCTCTTCAATTTCATCAAAGTGATTTTCATGCATCTCCTGGTACGATCGCAGCGCAGCAAAATAGAAATTCTCTACGCGCATCCCGTAGTTGCGGCTAATCTCGATGATCGTATTGATGAAGGCATTGAGCTTCAATGGCACTTTCGCAAGGAGGTCCATGAGCTGAGACTTGTCTATGCCCAAAACGTCATGGAGAACTTCCTTCATCATCTTCGATTGCAGAATTTCGGCAACGGGTGCCAGTTTCTTGTTCATCTTCAGGGATACAAGCCAGTCATAGCTGACGTCAAGGCTGTTGGCGAGCACCGAAATCTTATCAGGCTTAGGCAGTTTCTTCCCTTTTTCAATTTCATTCAGATAAGAAATCGAGATACCGGTCGACTGGGCGAGCTCGGCAAGTGACAATCCTTTCTCGTCCCGAAGCTGGCGCAACTTCATGCCAAGGATGAGGCGTAAGTCGGCCTCATCGATTGTGGCGGCCATTCCCTTTTTTAACTGGTTCATGATGTCTGGATTTTTTTCGCTGGACAGCGAATGGCTTTTGCGGAAAAAATATTTTTCTGCTTAAATACCTAAAAAGGCCATTCCAACCTGTTTCAATCGATTACGAAATCAGCGAAAATGCCGAAAAAGCGAAAATTCGCTCGATTTTTTTATACCCGGGAGCAGATGATTAACGCTTAATCCCAAATATCATATGAGTCAAACATTCCACGAACCAGCAGTGTACACCAACAACATCCAGGTAAAAGGCCTGATGAACGCTGGTTATGAACGGGTCCTGACACCAGAGGCACTTGAGTTCATTGGTTACCTGCACGATCAGTATAATCAAAAACGCAAGTCACTCCTTGTGCAGCGCGATATCAGGCAGGAGAAATTTGATTCCGGTGAATTACCGGGGCTTCTCGAGTCCACAAAACAGATTCGTGAAAATGCATGGCAGGTAGATCCAATCCCGGCCGCACTGCAAGACAGACGTGTGGAAATTACCGGGCCCGTAGACCGAAAGATGATCATCAACGCGCTGAACTCGGGAGCTAATGTGTTCATGGCCGATTTCGAAGACTCTACCTCTCCAACCTGGGAAAATATAATCGATGGCCAATTAAATCTCATCGATGCAGTTCGTGGCAAGATCTCCTATATATCGCCTGAAGGAAAAACCTATGCACTGAAAGAGACGCCAGCCGTGCTAAAAGTAAGACCTCGCGGTTGGCACCTGGAAGAATCGCATATCCTCGTTGACGGTCTTCCAGCCTCAGCCTCCCTCGTAGACTTTGGACTTTTCATTTTTCACAATGGTAAATACCTGGCTGAGCAAGGAAGAGGTCCATTCTTCTATTTGCCCAAGCTTGAAAATCATCTTGAGGCAAGGCTTTGGGAGCAGGTGTTTACATCAAGCGAAAACATTCTCGGCCTCGAGGAAGGAACAATCAAGGCTACGGTCCTCATCGAAACCATCACCGCTGCGTTCGAAATGGAGGAAATTCTTTACGAACTAAGAAAGCACATCGATGGCCTGAATGCAGGCCGTTGGGATTATATCTTCAGTATCATCAAGAAGTTCAGGAAGCGTTCAACGTTCGTTATGCCTGACAGGGCCGAGGTAACGATGAATGTTCCTTTTATGAAAGCCTATGCCCAGTGGCTCGTCAAGGTTTGCCATAAGCGGGGAGCGCACGCGATGGGTGGAATGTCGGCTTTCATTCCCAGCAAGGACGAAGAGATCAACAAGGCAGCGTATACAAAAGTACGCGCGGACAAAGAACGCGAAGCAATGCAGGGCTATGATGGAACATGGGTTGCCCACCCAAAATTAGTTGAGGTTGCTAAAGAGATCTTCGACAGGGTGTTTGGAAAGAATCCGCATCAAAAACACGTGATGCGCGAGGATCTGGATGTTGATCCGGCCGCGCTGCTCGACATTGCTTCCGCGAATGGCAAAGTTACCGAACGAGGAGTTCGCACCAATGTGAACGTGGCACTGCTCTACATTGAGTCGTGGCTCAGGGGCATTGGTGCTGTGGCCTTATACAACTTAATGGAAGATGCAGCAACCGCGGAAATTTCCCGCGCCCAACTCTGGCAGTGGATTCAGCATCGCACAAAACTCGAAGACGGACGGACCATGACCGCTGAGTTGTACCAGGCGCTATGCGAAGAAGAGTACCAGGACATCCGCAAGCAATTTTTGAGTTCTGGCAGCGAGACGCTTTCGCTAGCGACCTCGCGCCTGATCCTCGACCGACTCGTGCTTAGCCAAACATTCGAACCATTCCTTACGAGCCGTGCATACTTACACCTTTAAACTATTTTTCAGACACTTACTTACAATAATATGAACAAGCAGGAAAGAATTTTTCAATTGAATAACAGCTGGAAGAATGATAGCCGTTGGACTGGAATTAATAGGCCGTATACCGCTGAGCAGGTGGTAAAACTTTCGGGAAGCGTGCGGATTGACCATACCATCGCCCGACTGGGAGCCACACGGCTCTGGAATCTGCTTCACACGGAAAATTGTGTGACAGCACTGGGCGCGCTGACGGGAAATCAAGCAGTGCAACAGGTGCAGGCGGGGTTGAAGGCAATCTACCTCAGTGGATGGCAGGTGGCAGCTGATGCCAACCATTCCGGACAAACCTATCCTGACCAAAGCCTTTATCCAGCGGACAGTGTACCCGGTGTGGTAAAGCGAATCAACAACGCCTTGCTTCGTGCTGATCAAATCCAAACGCAAACAGGCGAAGGAAACGTTCATTGGCTTGCCCCGATTGTCGCGGATGCGGAAGCTGGCTTCGGAGGGAATCTGAATGCATTTGAATTGATGAAGATGATGATTGAAGCTGGCGCGGCAGGTGTTCACTTTGAGGATCAGCTTTCATCAGCAAAGAAATGCGGCCACCTTGGTGGAAAAGTTCTCGTGCCAACCCGCGAGGCGATCGATAAGCTGATTGCGGCAAGACTGGCTGCTGATGTAATGGATGTTCCCACCATCATTGTCGCACGGACAGACGCGGATGCGGCAAATCTTCTGACTAGTGATATCGATGAGCGCGATCGGAAATTCATCAAGGGGAACCGCACACATGAAGGATTTTACCATGTGAAAAACGGAATTGAACAGGCCATTAGCCGAGGTTTGTCCTATGCACCGTATGCTGACCTTGTTTGGTGCGAAACGTCTCATCCTGACCTTGATGAAGCCTATGAATTCGCGCGGGGAATTCATGCCGAATATCCCGGTAAACTCCTTGCCTATAATTGTTCACCTTCGTTCAATTGGGCAGCGAAGCTTTCAGAAAAGGAGATGCTCAACTTCAGGGAAAAGCTTGCATCTATGGGCTTCCGATTCCAGTTCATCACGCTGGCCGGGTTCCATGCGCTGAACACGAGCATGTTCGAGCTCGCTCTCGCCTACCGTCAACGCGGCATGGCTGGCTACTCGACACTACAACAAAAAGAATTTTCGTTACAGCAAGACTATGGATTCAAAGCGGTGAAACACCAGGCGTTCGTTGGAACGGGTTATTTCGATGCTGTCCAGGAAGTCATTACGAATGGACAGGCGTCAACCACTGCGTTGAAGAACTCAACCGAAGAAGCCCAGTTCAACCACGCACCTGCAAAAGAAATTACACTGGTAGCGTAAGTCAATTGTTTTAAAATTCCTTTGTTCCTTTGCCTCCTACGCCCGTGGGATGGCAAAGGAACATTTGTGATCTGGTGATCGCATGACTTCCAGTCTACCCGGCAGCCACGTGCTTTAGCTTCGAGAAATTCTGCAAATTGAAAATCACCAGTGCAACAGCAATAATTCCGTAGCCTACAAGCTGAATCGAATTGATCGACTCATGGAATACCACAAAGGCGATCGTGAAATTGATCAGCGGATTGAGGTACATCAATATTCCGATTGTTGCCGAGTTGATCCGGTTCAGGGCAAAAAGGTTAAGGAATAGTGGAACGACTGTAAAGAACGTGGCTATCAACAGAATGATACCGTAGAAACGGTACGAAGTAGGAATTTCATTGACGAGCAGTCCGCTGAAAAACGTGAGAACAATGCTGGCGAATAACACCTGCACGCCCAACAGGATTAAACGATCAAAGCCTTGAACCTTGCGCTGTGTGATAAGATAAAGCGCGTAAGTAAACGCGGTGAGAAAACTATAACCAAGCTCGAGCGCTGAACTGATTCCGATCAGGATACAGCTGAACGCGCACAACACTACGGCCACCCACTGCATCGTGCTCATTTTTTCCTTTATCAGTGCGTAGCCAAGCACCGCGGTAATCACCGGGCAAATGAGGTAAGAGAACGAAGCTGTTTTGATATTGATATTATTGACGATGTAGATAAAGGTCAGCCAGTTCACGGTGAGCAATATGCCACCCGCCACGCAAAGCAAAATGATATTTCGTCTGGCTGTACTCGGCAGCGCCTGGAGCTTGCGCTTATTTTCAATTACCTCGCTTCGTTTAAACCCAACGACAAGAATGATGAGAAGCGCAAGCGAGAATAATATCCTGAAGTAAAGTATTTCTCCTGCGGAAAATTCGCTTAGCGCCCGAAGCGGAAGTGAGAAAAATCCCCAAACGACAAAGGCTGTGATGGCGGCTGCGTAATGTTTTCGATTGTCCATGAAGCCGCGAAGATAAGCAAACTATTGTTCGATGTTCTTCTCTTCTTTTCGTGCGATGATCCTCTCTTTTTTGATGTCGATGCGAATCCAGTTGTAGATACTCATGTAAACGTTTGCAATCCATACCAGGGCAAATCCTGCCAGCAGGTAACCCACCCAGTTGTCCATCAGCAGTTTGTAGCCCGTGAGAATTAACATCAAAATAGTTACATAATGACTAAAGCAGTATTCGCAGGTAAAGAGGTAAAAAAATTTGCGTGTAACCAATCGTTTCCCCGCCTGGCTTCGCCTGACACAGTACTCCCGCGGCTCGCGGAAGACTTCCTCATGCGTGACCGTCCAGGCGATGCATGCAATAGGCAAAGCGAGAATAAATAACCAGATGATTTGGGTAGAAAGTGTCATAACGCAATTCTTACAAAAGGCATTTGCGTTTCACTAAAAAGGCACGCCAGCGCGGTCGCTACCCTGTTATGATACTGAAGGCCTGACTAATGAAGCAGCCTTATTTGCTTTAGCGCGCGCTTCTTCAATGCTCTGAGCCCTCGCAAGGCAGACACCCATTCTACGTTCACCCCGCACTTCTGGCTTGCCAAACAGGCGGAGCTGGGTGTCTGGGTCAGTCAGTGCTGCTTCAATGTTTGAGAAGCGTACGTTACCCGAATCGCCTTTTACGAGGATTACGCTCGAGGCAGAGGGCCCATGCTGGGTAATGTTTGGGATCGGCAATCCTAGAATGGCCCGAACGTGAAGTGCGAATTCGCTTAGGTCCTGCGAGATCATGGTGACCATACCCGTGTCGTGCGGCCGCGGTGACAATTCACTGAAAAAGACCTGCTCTCCCTTCACAAAGAATTCAACACCAAAAATGCCACGACCACCCAACGCGTCCACAACTTTGCCGGCAATATCTTGTGCAGTCTTCAACGCGGTCGGATGCATCGGATGTGGCTGCCACGACTCCTGGTAGTCTCCATGTTCCTGCCTATGGCCGATTGGCTCGCAAAACGAAATTCCTTCTTTGTGCTTAATGGTGAGCAATGTTATTTCATAATCGAAATCGATAAAGCCTTCAATAATCACCCGTCCGCCTCCACTCCTTCCACCCTCCTGCGCATATTGCCACGCGTAATCGATATCTCTTTCAGATTTGACCACGCTCTGACCCTTACCGGATGAACTCATGATGGGTTTAACTACGCAAGGCATGCCAATCGCCTTCACTGCGGAAATAAATTCATCCTTTGTGCCGGCAAACCGATAAGGTGACGTCTGCAGTTTTAACTTTTCAGCGGCAAGGGTTCGGATTCCCTCGCGATTCATGGTGAGTTTGGTGGCGTTTGCAGAAGGAATCACAGTAAAACCTTCATGCTCGAGTTCGATCAGTGTGTCCGTTGCAATGGCTTCTACCTCCGGAATAATATAATGAGGTCTTTCTAGTTCAACTACTTTGCGCAAGGCCCGCCCGTCTAACATCGAAAGCGTGTGCGAACGATGTGCGACTTGCATGGCGGGAGCATTATCGTAGCGGTCTACAGCAATGACTTCAACTCCGAGGCGCTGAAATTCGATCACAACTTCCTTCCCTAGCTCCCCGGAGCCGAGGAGCATGACTTTAATTGCAGATGGCTTGAGTGGTGTGCCAATAGTGAGCATAGTGGATTGTTTACCCGGCAAGGTAAAACTCCTAAGGGAGGCAAAAAAGAGAATTCTGCACGTCCTGGCTCACACGAACGGTTAGATCCGGTCGATAATCTCGTTGAATACAATTGGTTTTTCGAGGCACATCATAAAACCTGCTCCCATCAGCCTCTCCAGGTCGCCTTTTTGAAGAAGAGACGTCATCGCAATGAAGACAGTATGGCTTCCGACTAGCGGTTTCAACTGCTTTAGAATGCCGATGCCGCCAAAATTTTCCCGGAAATGCGCCTCTATAAATATAACATCGAATGGAGTCTCCTTGAAGGCTTGGATGCCTTTCTCGGGATGATCAAAGATATGAAGCGTGATATCCTCACGTTGCCGGAACATCTTTTCATAGATATAACGGTTCACGAGATCATCTTCAAAAATGGCGACTAACGTTTTTTTCATACTAGTGGGACATTGGATGATGTCACGATCCATGCCAATCGCTATGTGCCCGCTAAAACACTAATTTAAAGGCTATTCCGGTTAAATAAGTCCTCATTTGAGAAACCGGGCGGCTTACCGGAACGAAGCGCCTGATTTTTTGGAATTTTTTACCGGTTTCAGCGAAAACGCAGGCTAATTGTCCTGTGCTTGGTGGCGTATTCGGTCTGAATAGCGGACCAAAATGAAAATCATCTTATAAAATTTGGAGGGGAAATTCACTACGTATCTTTACCTAAGTAAAACTCTTTGTGTTTTGATCGATTTATTTATATTATGTTAGCGCAAATTTAAACATGACCGGATCCGGCCCCCTAATCATTATCGAAGACGATCCTGACGATCAGGACATGATCAAGCGAGTTCTATCGAAGATGGAACTTGTCAACGAGCAGAAGTTCTTTGCGGATGGGGAACAGGCGATCCAATACCTTGAAAGCACAACAGAAAAGCCGTTCCTGATTATCAGCGATATCAATATGCCATTAATGAACGGGCTTGAGCTGAAGAAGTACATTCAGTCGAAAGAGTCCCTGCGAACGAAATGTTATCCGTTTGTATTTCTGACTACTACCGTAACAACAGCACAGGTGCAACTTGCGCATAGCCTTACCGTTGAAGGCTTTTTTGCCAAAGGCCAAAGCTATGAAGAACTGAAAGAAGTGCTCAAAACCATTATCACGTACTGGCAGCGTGCAAGGCATCCGTACTAGCTGCTCCATCCCTGCGATCGATTTTGCCTTGCCGGCAATACCACGTGAAATACTGACCCCTCGCCCTCGATCGATTTTGAATAAATAAGTCCCTGGTAACTGCCTGCAATCTTTTGGCACACTGCAAGCCCTATTCCGGTGCCCGAAAATTTACTTCTTGTGTTTAATCGTTTAAAGATCTCAAAAATCTGACTACTATACTTTTCGTCAAAACCAATTCCGTTATCCCTCACAAAGATGTCGTAGTAGGTCAGCGCGTTGTTGAGTTCCTTGAATTCCTGAACTTCTTTACGCGACAGAGTCCGATACCCGATATGAATAGCGGGCGAAAGATCTTCCTTGCAAAACTTAAGGGCATTGCTAATCAGGTTATGAAACAACTGGCTCATTTCCTGGAACGAACCTTCGATCGTGGGCAGCGCCTGGATGTTGATTTCGGCACCCGACTCTTCAATTGTGAGTTCAAAATCCTCGAGCACGTTTTGCATCACTTCATTGAGGTCAATAGACGTCATTGCATGTTCGGCTTTCATCAGCCTGGAAAAATTGAGCAGGTCCTGTATCAAATGCGTCATGCGCCTTGCGGCCTGGATTATTTTCTCGAGGCGCTCTTCGTTCGATGTACTGCCGGAAGGAACATTGCGCTTCAGGAGATCCGAGTACACGAGGATTTTTCGCAGGGGTTCCTGGAGGTCATGGCTCGCCACGTATGCATACTGCTCAAGTTCACGGTTTGACCGCTCGAGCTCCCGGTTTGCTGCGATTAGTTCAGCAGTCCGCGCTTCGACCCTTTCCTCCAGTGCCTCCTGGATTCTCTTGCGCTCCGTGATGTCCAAAACGGTTCCCGTAAGTCGATAAGCATCGCCATTTGCATTGTAGAAAGCCTGCCCAGCGGTTCGATGCCAGTAGGTTTTACCGGCAACTATCACGCGGTATTCAACCTGGTAATGAGCGCCTCCCTCAGCGCGAATCGACTTACGGATTTCCTGTGCTACTGCGTCTCGATCACGTTCATCGATGGCGGCCAATATATCTTCGAATTTTTCGGGAGCGCTGACATCTATGCCAAACAGCACTTTTGTGCGCTCAGAACAAATGAATCGCTTCTCCGAAGGAAAATAGTCCCACGTTCCAAGCTCGGCAGACTGCAGAGCGGTGCGCCATCGCTCCTCTGATTCGTGAAGCGCCATCTTAGCCTTCACAATGTCGCTTACGTCAACCGCCATATTCAAAATACCATAGATCTTTCCTGCGGTATCGTAAAGTGCTTTGTACGTGAAATTGAAATAAAAGGTCTGGAGCTTGCCATCAACAACCAAATCCGCCCGATCCTCATTCGAATAGTATGTCTCCCCGGTTTTGTAAACATGCTGAAGCAAATCAAGGAAGGGCTGACCTTCGAGCTCGGGCACAGCGTCTCTCAGCCGTTTGTTGATCACAGAGCGATCTTTTCCCCAAAGACTCAACATCTCGTCATTAGCGATCTGAACGATCATTTCCTCACCCACGTAAACGGCTGTGGCCACCGTAGCATTCATGATCAGGTCGCGGTACCGCTTCTCACTCTCTTCAAGCTCCCTTCTTGCCATTACGAGGCCGGTAACCTCAGACGCAATCATCATGATGCCAGTAACCGTCCCGTTACTGTCACTTATTGGAGAGTAAACAAAATTGAAGTACACTTCCTGCATTGCCCCGTGCCGCATCAGCCGTGCTTTCGTTTCCGTCCCCGTATACTCTTTTCCTGACTCAAGAACCGACTTGAGCAAAATAGGAAAAGGTTGATCAGCGATTTCTGGCAACGCCTCGAGCAACGGCTTGCCTATTATACTTTCAGACTTCGCCCACAATTCAAGCATTTTTTCGTTTGCGCGCTCAATTACGAAGTCTGCCCCGCGTGTGATCGCGATTGCCACCGGGGCCCTGTGGATCATCGCCTCGATCGAGAGCCCTTCCTCCTTCTCAACGGTTGGCTTCCTGGTTTCAAAGTGCAGGTCGTTGATTGAGACAATCTGGTGAATAATGGAAGTAACGTCACCGGCTTGTGAAAGAACCGGGGTGTTAACGATATGGTAAATAAGGGAAGCTTCATTTTTGCTAACACGGTGATGAAAACTGTGAGGAAGCCCAGTGCCAGCGACTGTTTTCAATGATTCCAGTAACGACTCATCCCATGCAAATTCGCAGTCGAGCTGCATTTCAAAAATCCGTTTGCCCCGGGCTTCGTTTTTTGCCATGCACACCTTCGCAGCGTATTCAGCGGAAATCGATGCAATGGTAAAGGCGGGAGCATCGTTATTCAAGAGGACATACAGTCCTGGCAACGCCTCGAAGGTGGACTCAAAATCTATTTGTAGCGTTTGCATAGGACATGAACGGATCCTGAAATCTCGCTAAATTTTAATGCCGCGATAAATGAAAAAGGCAGGGTGCTTCAGTCCTGCCTTTATCATATATGATTAGAGGTATTTTACAACGATAGCTTGCCCTTGACCCCGTCATCACCCGATCGTGAGTTGCTGACGGCCGAGGCCAAGATCTTGATAAGCGATACCATCTTATTGCGCTTGGTATCCCAGTAGTAAGCTTCGTCTGGAATGACCTGGATCACGCTAAGCGATGGATCGTCTTTTCCGTTTTTGAACCAAGCCTTCGCCATTGAACTCCACAATTCTTCGATCCGGGCACGATCACGGGAAACCATCGCGTGGCCATAAACACTCATAAATTCCGCCTTGTCCGGATTAGCATACAGAAGCTGGACTCTTGAATCGTTTTTGATTTCAAAATTCTTCTCACTTTCAGCATCGCTGAAGAACCAGAACGTTCCCTCGTCATCTACTTGCTGTGTGTGCATTGGCCGGGTAGGCAGTGGAGTCTCATCAAGGTGCGTTGTAAAGAAGCAGACCTTTGTATGGTCAACCAGCTCCTTGATTTTATCGATAGCCTCCTGGTCCGCCAGGTTTTGAACTGAACTATCTGTCTGTTTCATAATTCGATTGTTTAATGCGTAAACAACTTAACAGTATAGTAACAACGTGCCCGGGTAGTTTTCGATGTAATTGTAGCGCAGCCGGTTCAGGTAATTTTCTACGGGGCGTTCTGCATGCCCGTCTAATGTTGCCGCTCGATGCAGCTGCTTTACGACTCCTCGTCAGCATAGCGCGAGATGAATGAAATTAGCCTCCACTTCGCTATTTCTTTGATTTCTTGCTTCGTTCGGTAATATATTCTTTATGATGCTTCGCAGGTCTGCCCCAGTTATTTTGCATCGCACCATACGCCTGCTTGCTTACCGTTGTCTTTTTTTTCGACCGCGAGTTGCCCTTCTGTTTCCTGGCGTTGATATTATTTACCAGCGAATTCTTCACTCCATTCTTGTTCTTTTTTGCCGAGCTCATAATTGCACTTTTTGCGGCAGGCGAAATAAATATTCCTCTAAGGGTGTTTAACAATGACCGAATCCGTGCGGCCGCAACTTAGACGCTATTATAAATACCGTAGAGAATTTTACCTGACGTCAAAATAAAAGAGGTCTGCCTTGAACAGCAGACCTCTCGTAAAGTGAGCAGTTTTAGCTTACTTGGAAAGCTCGTAAGCCACTACTTTGTTTTTAAAGAATGTAGGAACCAGCAGGAGGTTTTTTTCCTGGATATACTCGATGTCCGCAGCGCTCACTGAGTCAGCGCGCGTGTCGAGCACAAGTGTCTTTTTCCAGTCAGAACCAATGTGGTGAACCATACCGTTCCAACTTGACACCAGGTATTCACCATTTCCAATGGCTTCGATACCATCTCCATTCTCTACGCTGTCGGTTTTCACGGTGAGCTGTTTTGAAGTCGGATCGATCGTGTTTAACGTTTTTCCATCCCAGAGTACCGTCAAGATCTCATTCCCTTCGGCAAATAGACCGTTCGGTCCCTGCAGGTTTTCGATCCATTTGCTCAGTTTTCCGTTCTCAATAACAGAAATACTTCCACCCCCTGTGTCACTGATGTAAACTTTGCCAGCCTGGTCAGTGGCAATGTCGTTCAGGAATTTTGCACCTGCAACTTTGTGTGTCTTTACGATCTTACCGGAGGCGATATCGATCTCATGCACGCGGTCAATGTCGGTAACGTAAAGTTTTCCATTTGCAATGCCCATGCCTTTTGGCGCGTCCATTCCTTTTATCCACTGCGCTTCGGTCACTTTTCCATCAAGACTTACTTTGGAGATGAAGCCGTTTCCGTCTTTACCATCAGGTACACCGTTGATGTTCGCCACATAAAGCACATCGTTGGTCTTATCATAGATCACCGACTCGCATGTCGTAAGTGTTGCTTCGGTCTCCCATTTCTTTGTCAAGGTTACCGGAGCCTTAGGCTGGGCCACAGCCGTTGTGTCAGTGGCTGTAGTTTCTTCAGACTGCTTAGCGCCTGAGCAAGCCATTGCCACGATGCCAGCTGCTAAAGCGAATGGAAATAAGCGTTTCATAGTTTAATTTGTGTTGTTTTGATTTGGATTGCGAAGTTAGGAAATGTACTCATGTTCGCAAGTGCTCATGTGTCTATGTTTTGGTCTTGCCGCGCCTCTGGTAAAGGTCCGTCATCGAAAAGTACTATTCGGAATTACTTACAAAGGCCAAATATTTCCCATCGGGTGACCACGATGGTACATTGATCGTACCCTGCCCTCCGTAAAGGTGGGCAATTACACGCGGCCCTCCACCCTGCGTAAGGGGCATCACACGAAGCATCACGCGTTTATACGAAGGATGATCATTTGGATTGATGGTTGTCGGGAATGAAATAATTGCCATCCACTTTCCGTCTGGTGAAATGTGCGGAAACCAGTTGTTGTACTCATCAAAGGTCAGTTGTTCCTGTCCTGTTCCGTCCGGCTTCATGCGCCAGATCTGCATTGTGCCAGTAGGGTTGGCGTTATAATAGATCCACTTGCCATCCGGTGAGCCCTCTGGTCCGTCCGCATGCGTATTTATGTTGTTCGTGAGACGGATTTCGTCTCCCCCGGCCACAGGTGCTTTATAGATGTTATACGAACTTGAACCCTCGCGTTGAGCCACGTAGTAAACGAACTTGCCATCGGCTGACCATCCGTGCCAGTAGGATGGGGTTTTGTCGGTAATCTGTTTCAGCGGACCACCATTTAGCGGCATCACGTAAACCGTGGACCCGCCTCCGGGCAGCCCCTGGCGGTGGTGACTGATGGCCAGCATTTTTCCGTCAAATGAAATTCCGTGGTCATTGTTATTGCGGTCCGCGAAGTCGGTATTAAATTTCTCTGGTGTTCCACCCCCGATGGGAATTGTCCAAAGACTTCCGTCCTGGTTGAACAGCAACCTTTTTCCGTCAGGCATCCAGTTGGGAGCTTCGAACCTGCCCTTGTGCTCATGAATAACCTTACGCATCCCGTCTGCAACGCTGATGATCTCCATGCGCGAGCCGAGGTAGCCTTGCCTGCCGGGATTGTATTCGTCTGGCACCGGCTTATCGATCCTCACGTTCCAGACCCGTGCTTCTTCAAGCACGTCAGCATTGTGAGACCCGGTAAATATGCCCACGAGAACTTCATCGGATAAATCTTCGGGTGTGTATGATCCGATCAACTGCAATGGCTCACCTGGATGTGCAGCCAGCATACTGATTGTCTTCCCTGTCCTCTCCAGGCGGATGGTGCGATAGTTTTTCTTGGGTGCAAAAATCTCATCTTCCGGATCTCGCATCTCCTTTCCCTTTGCAGTTCGCCACTGCATCACTGTGAGTCCGTCACCATGAACGGTTCCCGTGATGTGCACATCAGACTCATCGAGCGAAGGGCGAATCATCCAACCAGTTTTACGATGCGGGTCGGTACCTTTGCCCACCATTTCAAAGTCGGCTGTGAGTATGAAATCGCCTGTTATCTTTCGATACGCATAATGGAACTCATCCCGCGCGAACCAGATGTTGTAGCCGGCACCCTTCACGGAATACGATTGATCTATCGCGTTGAATGACGTGCTTCCTTTGATCTTCGGATTTCCGACATCGGTCGCTGCAGAAAAAACGCCAACGGTATTTTGGGCGCCACAAATTTGCGCAAGTCCTGCGAGTAGCAAAGGCAAAATAATTCTCATGGTGGTTGGATTGATGGAGAAATCCAATCTAACCAAATTCTCCTGAATGAAAAAGGGCCAACCATGTGAGTGGCTGGCCCGAAACCTTAAATGTGACTAGTATTGAAGTTGTAGCGCGTCTGGCACATTCCGATCAATGACCAGGTTGAAACTTCTCCGTTTCTGGTCAAGCGAATGACCAATCGACTCTTTCGTTTCCTCCGGTGTCCGAGTCCTGCCGTTTGTTGCAGCGCCCGTGATCTGACCGATAGCTTGCGCCAAGAGCACTTCGCGCTGATCGCCCAGCGGATACAAATACAGACTGTTGTCTTCGTCCAGGACGTTTGGCTGAAAGCCGGTAGCATAGTCTGATTGACCAAGGCTGTTAAACACCTTGACAACAATAGGCTGCATGCCCCACTTGTTAGTTGTGCTTTCCTTATCGTAAAGGGAAATCGACCCAACGTTCTTTCCGTACGTTACGTCTCCAATAATGAACACGTCCATGAACGGCTTCAGCGCATTGATTACAAGCTCGCTGGCCGATGCCGTGCGAGAACTCGTTAGTACATACACCCTTCCTCCGCTAAGCTGGCCTCCGATGTTTGCCGTTTTAGCCTGAAACTTCGTTGTAAGGAATGCCTGTCCAAGATCAGGATCTTTTAGTATCTCCTCTTCCACCTTTGCATTGTAAACCCGTGTGGCAAATGTTTTTGACGCATCGACTCCTTTCCCAATGAAACTGGCCAGGCTTTGAGCAGAAGACTCTGAGCCACCACTATTGAATCTTAGGTCGAGTACGAGATCAGTGATACCCTGTGATTTAAAGTTGGCAAAGATTGATTGCATCTCGTTGTCGTAAACATTCGAGCCGTTAGTGCCATTAGAGAAGAAGTTGTAGACGTAGTATCCCACCTTACGGCCATTCAGGTCAATAACGGATGTGTAATAATTTGGATTTTCAGTATACTCAACGGGGTCAACAGCGATCGTTTTCTCAGCGTCAAAACTGTTTTCGCCAACACGGATAGCCTTGAACGTGAGCGCGTGGCTTTTCTTCGCATCTTCCAGCAACGTACGATAATTGTCAGTCGTCAATTGCTGGTTGTTGATCTTGGAAATTACGTCACCGCGTTTGAGTCCTGCAGCCGCTGCTGGTGAATTCGGCTTCGTATAGAGGATCTGCGCAATGACATTATTGCTTCCTTCGCTCTCGCGATACAACACGTACTCATAGCCCGACTCCTTGGTAATTCCCTGCAACGAGTTGAGCAGTTCCTGGTAGTTCGGCTGGATCCAGGAGAAACGGTCTTCACCTACCAGTAACGACTGGAAGTAATCGTCAGGCTCTTGATTCTTGTCGGTGGATGACGGTAGCTGGTTGTTCCAATAATACCAGAACTCCATATTGGAGTAAATCCAGTTGTTGATTTTTGTATTCGCGGTTTCAACGGCAGGTGCTGGGTCGTTGTCTTCCCTGCAGGAAACCAGAACCAGCAGTGCGGCCAACATGGCAAACCAACCGGCTTTGTATTTATTCGGGTGTGAGTGCGTCATTTCTTTAATTAACGATTTTGGAGTTTTTATAGTACAAACTTAACCAAAACACACGCCAAAAAGTTTAACAAGGCGTGTTCACAAAATACGGATTGATCGCCAAAAAGAAATAAGGGTATTATTTTTTTAATGATGGTTTTTCGATGATCGAACCGTTCAAAAAAGTTGCCATTGGCTTGAGAAGGGCTTTCTCGCTCTTGAAGCGAAAGGATCCCCTTATTTTATCTTCTTCGACTGCTTTCTTTGCAACTTTTTCGCTCTCGCCAATCCTTTTGATCCTTGTCTACATCTTCAGCCTCTATTTCCGGTCCGACCGAATCAGTCAACAGGTATTTCGGACCATTGGGTCAACTCTTGGCACCGAGACTGCGAAGACAATCGAGACGATCGTAAATAACTTCATGGCAATCAGAACGAATTGGCTGCTTACCATTGGTGGCTCAATTTTCTTCCTGTTTGTTGCCACAACCCTTCTCGGGGTGGTGAAACATGCCATCCAGCGGATCTGGTTTCTGCGCGCAAAACCTCAGCTAAAACTGAAGCACCTTTCCCGTGAGCGCGGTACGCAGATCGGCATCCTTGCATTCACTGGAATACTACTGTTAGTCTCGTTACTCATTGATACCTCCCTGGCCATGTCAATGGATTTCTACCAGTTTAAACTTCCTCCCATCGCACTTTATGCGATCCGAACATTAAATGCAATTTTCTCTGTAATCGTAGTTACCGTTTGGTTTACCGTGCTGTTCAAGTTTCTGCCGGAGGCGACACTTTCCTGGGACACTGCATTCAATGGCGGACTTGTGACGGGAATTCTTTTTTCCGGAGGGAAAGTCCTATTGGGGAAGATACTGGTGCATTCCAGGTTTGAAACAATATTCGGAGCTTCTGCGTCCTTTGCCCTGCTGCTCCTGTTCATCTTTTATTCTTCATTCATTCTTTATTACGGAGCTGCATTTACGCGTGAGTTTGCCGCCCTGAACAATAAGCATATCTGTGCCGGGAAGTACACAGATGAGTGGGAAGAACGCGTCATTGGCGAAGAAGCTTAAAACATAAAGCCAAGACGCACGTAACCCATCGTGCCTTCTCGTGACCTCGCAAGTTCAGTTGATAGAATGGTGAGGTTGAATGGTGTAAACCACAGCCCGCCACCAAAGCCTTTATGCCACACGTGTGATGTGCCTGATGCAGCCGAAGGATCGATCCCATTCTGATCCTTATACCACACACGGCCAAGATCGTGAAAGCCAAGTAACCCGAACGATGCCGGGAATAAGTAGGACTTAAAGTTTTTGAGTCGTAAGCGAACTTCAAAGTTCGAATAGAACTTGCGGTCTCCATAAAAGCGAGTCTTGCGGTAGCCACGCAGTTCTGTTCGGCCACTCAGCACCTGCGCCTGATAGAACTCGTAATCACCACGGTTAAGCCCGCCACCGGCTCGCACCGCGAATACGAGCCTTCCGGCTGATCTGAATGAATGGACGAGGCTCAGCGAACTTTCGTAGGAAGAGAAATTACTTTGCGACTTGTTCAGCCCGTCCATATTCCGGCCTTCTATGGAAAACGCAATTCCGCGCTTTGCAAAATTCTTGTTATCACGTGTGTCGAACATCAGCTGCCAGTTCGCACCCGCATACGACCGGTACTCATTGAACAGGTCGTCAGAAATACTTGAGGCGTAATCAGCGATAAACCGAGGCTCGGCTCCGTCCGGCTCCTCCATTTCGATCCGCTGGAAAGCAGGACCGATCTTAATAAAACTGTTTCGCCCGAAATTGCGGATTAACGATGGCTCTAGTCTCAACTCTTCAAACCGATAGCGATAGTAATCGATTGACTCATCAAGTTCATCAAAGCCCGGTTGCTCTTCGATGTCGTCATTATAGACAGATTCGTTGCCCCATCCAAAAAAGTTATTCACGAAGTTAGGGGACTTAACGTCCGCGGAGAGATCCAGGTCCCACTTGCCCAGCACATCTGCAAAGGTTCCGCGGTAGAGGAAGTTAAACGACTGCGTTCTTGGCGCGACACTGCCGGTGAGAATGTGGCGCTGGCGGAACGGATCTTTCCTGAAGCCGTTTAAGATGCCGATAACACCAGCGCCAACAAAAAGGCCATCATCCGGATTGAAGTTCGCAATGATCAAGGGGGCAACGCGGTCGTATCGGAAAGCCTTTCGGTCATAATAATTTACGGTTGCATTGTTTGATGTTCTGTCTTTGAGTCCTTTAGCCGGCTTGTCAAACGCGTTGTCGTAGTAAAAGATCCTTCGCGGTGTTGCATCACCTTCGATCGAAACTGAGTCATTGCCATCTCCTCCAATTATTCTTATCCGCGCGGACTGCCTGGCATTACCCTGAATCGCAAACGCATCGTTCCCACCCAAGCCGAACAGCCGAACTTCCTTGGTTTCTGTTTGTTTAAATGTTCTGTCGAAGATTTTTTTTCCTTTCGCTCCGTCTTTGGCCATCTTGAATACCTGCACTTTCGTATCTCCGTCCGGCTGACGCTCTATCTCGAATCGCTCGCGCTTATTCGATCCGGGAACATCCACCTCGCGTGATAAGAACTTATAGTGTTCCAAGGCATACCGTTCAATCGCATCCCGCCTCGCTTTTAGTTTACGAATGATCTCCGCTCCGTGAATCGAATAAATATTTTGAGGTAGTCGCTTTACGGAGTTTTCAATCGATGAATCTGAAAGGTTTGCTCTGAGTTCCTGTGCTCCATCCTTCCAGTCGGAAGCTGACAGCCCGGTGAGAAAACTCCGGTCAAAGTATCGAGCGTTAAACGATAATCCGGAAGGCCAACGGATTTCGTCATCAAAACCTTCGAACTTCGGCAACGCCCATTTGCGGCTCCATAGTTTCGAAAGAAGCCCTTCATTCACAAAAAATGCCTGGTCGCGGTCGCGCGGGATCGGTCTGAAAGTTTGGGCTTTTTTGTCTTCGAATGTGGCCCAGCGCCACTGATCATCGTGACGATCCCAGTCACCAATCACCATGTCGAACAAACGTGAACGCAGCACAAACTTCTGATCAACGGAGTGGTCGTTGTCCTCAGCCAGTTTCTCCAGGACTTTGGCGGTATTTACAATCTTATGGGAATTTCCAAAATGTGAGCTCTCAGACCAATCGCCAGCGGGCCTTTCTTCGAACAATACCAGTGTGTTTGCAAAAGTCTTACGATAGGGCCCAAGACCTGCATCGTCAGGAACGTACATCAACTTTGGATTGGTGTGATAAATTTTGGCTGCTTCCGCCATGCCAGGGACAGCAAGAGCAGCGTAGGGATGAGCCGCTGAGATCTGATCCTGAACAAGATCTTGCGCAAAGGTCTTGCGGAACATTTCAGGTATTGCTTTCTCCGGAAACTTTTCGACTGACCGGATCACATATTCGTGTCCGCTCTTATCTTCTAATCGTAGCGACAGGGTTTGCTGCCCGCCACCTTTTTGAAGAATTGTTAAGCCGCCATGAAGCTTGCCGATGTCAAAAACAGGAACCGTCACCGGTATGGCCCATTCCTTGCGATAATTTTCCCCCAGGAAAAACTCCTTAATGGCCGAAGCCTTATAAATCTGGCTTGCCGCCACGGTGTACTCCGTTTGTGCTCCGCTCGCGTGACGACTGGCGATAGAATCACGAAGCGCCTGAACGGATTTTACGGTAGCCTGGTATAAACTTTTACCCTCGGGGAAGTTTTTATCAACCTCAAAGAACTCGATCCGCGATTCACCGTTTTCCAAGAGCTGAACGCGGGTGAATCCCAGGACGCCCTTTGCAAACTTAGCATACCGCTTCTGCTTTACATCAGAAAATTTTGAGGCAGAACCACTGACGATGTAGTGCGTGCTGTCTTTCACAATATACTGAAGGGCATGTTCGTGTCCTGCCACATACATTGATCCAGGATACGCCTTCAGGAGGTCCTGGATTCCCTGGGCAAACTCCTGGTAAATCGGATGTGAAGTGTCCTGGATGTGCCCAAAATATTTCCGGTACAAAGGATAAAAGGATCCGATTACAGGCATCGGGAGATACCAGTGGGGGTTTGCATCCGTCAGTGGAAAAAGATGATCCTTCCACGAAAAAACACCTCCATGGTCGCCATAGGTGATCAAGGGATGGTGAGCAGCTACAATAATTCGCTTGTCGTAATTCTTTTCGAAAATATCAGCAAGCAAGGTCATCACTTCTGCGGTAGTTTTAGCATCACAAGGCCCCTCTGCTCCGGGCTTGTCGTATTGGTGGAGAAACCATTGGGTATCAAGAATGACCAGGAGGAATTTGTCAGAGACTGAGACCTCTACCGGCCCCGGACACCCTTCGCGCGGAAGTAATGTGAAATTCTGATCGTGAAGGGAATCAAGCCACGCCTGCTGGTATTGAATATATTGATAGCCCTTTCTTCCCCAGTGTGCCCAATCATGATTGCCGGGAATAAAGATACCTTTTGCTCTCAGCCCTCTGATCCAGTCAGTCTGCACACTAAGGACCTTCTCCCCTGGCATGCGCGATGAGCCCGCAGGATCAGATAATCCGCTCGGATAGATGTTATCACCGAGGTAGAGCACAGTCGCGTTGGGTGCCGCCTGTGAAACCTGGTTACGCAATACAGTTCCGATCGGGCTTTCGCTCACAAGCGGTTCACCAGCGTCTCCGACAAGAAAAAGTGTGTGCGAAACAGGCGATTGATTTTGTGCCAGCGTTATGAGGGGCAATCCCAGGACGATCAACAAAGAATAGATGGAAGATTTTAAGAAAGATGCCTTCACCAGCGTGTTTTACAATAGCCCTTCAAATGTAGTAAACCACCTGAGATGTGGCATGAAAAAAACCATGACTGATTAAAAAATAATTAACTTTATCGATTATGGATTCGGAACTTATCAGGCGCTCGCGCAGTTACGCGGAAGCTATTTTTAAAGATCGTGCTTTTGAAAAACGGAGTTTCCACAACCTTGGCCACACCCTTGACGTGGTTCGAGCAGTTGAGGAGATCGGAACACACTCCCAGCTCACCGAAGAAGAGCTCGAAACGGTAACGATTGCTGCCTGGCTTCACGACATTGGATACGCTGAAGGTGCGGTTGAGCATGAACGGAAAGCTGCCGACAAAGCGCACGAACTCCTCACCGAATGGGGAATGCAGCAGAAGCGAATTCACGAGGTGGTTGAAGCAATTATGGCGACTAAAGTGCCGCAGCAGCCACGCACCCTAGTTAGTAAAGTGCTATGCGATGCTGACCTGCATCACCTGTCCACCGATGCCTGCCAGGACAAAGCGGAACTCCTTCGCGAGGAATGGGCTTCCGTAGGCGATAAAGTACTCACTGATCCAGAATGGATTAAGACCAACCTTGAGTTCATGGAGAACCATCGCTATCACACACCTTACGGCCAAACGGTTCTGCAACAAGGAAAGAAGAAGAACATCAAACGAATACGGAAGATCCTGAAGCCGGAAGTAAGCGAAAAGAAATACAGCAAGCTGGAAGAAGAGGTCGTTAAGCTTCGTTCAAAACTTGAAAAGGAGAAATCGCTTAAACCGGATCGCGGCATTGAGACGATGTTCCGAACAACCTCTCAAAACCACCTGATGTTAAGCCAGATGGCCGACAACAAGGCTAACATTCTGATCACCATCAACTCCATTATTCTTTCGGTCGTTGTATCGGTGCTCGTACGGAAGCTTGAAGAGAATATGAACCTGCTGGTCCCCACCATCATGCTCATTACGGTCTGCCTTTCAACAACGGTGTTTGCCATACTCGCCACACGACCCAATCTCTCATCGGGACGTTTTACGCGTGACGACATCAAGCGAAAGCGCACTAACCTGCTCTTCTTCGGAAACTTTCACGGCATGAGTGTGGAGGATTATGAGTGGAGCATGAAGGAAATGATGAAAGATGCCGACTACCTGTACGGCAGCCTGATCAAGGATGTATATTACCTGGGGAAGGTACTCGGCAAGAAATACAAGTTCCTTAGAATCGCCTACAATATCTTCATGTTTGGCTTTGTTGTCTCTATTGTTTCGTTCATCATTGCGTTCATGATGACGCCACGAACAGTTTAACCCATGGACCTGCAGAAGGAAATTCTTAAGGAACATTCCAAAGCCCAGACGCAAAAGATCGTAAAGTTTATTGGAAGCAGTCCGGCTCGCTTCAAGGAGCTCGTCACTGTTTTTCTGGCTGGTCCCTATCGCGTCACACAACGGGCGGCCTGGCCGCTGGCAATCTGTGTGGAGCATTATCCATCTTTGGTCAAACCGCATCTGTCTGCCCTTCTCAAGCACCTGGACAAGCCCGGGATTCACGATGCCGTCAAACGAAACACTGTCAGGCTCCTGCAGCACATTGAAATTCCGAAGAGGCTTCACGGTAAAGTTGCCGATCTTTGTTTTCGCTACCTGACGGACAATAAAGAAAACATCGCGGTCCGCGTATTCTCAATGACCGTCCTGGGGAGGGTTGCAAAAGACAATCCAGAGCTGCAGCGAGAGTTGCGATTGATTATCGAAGATCACTTACCTTTTGCCTCTCCCGGTTATTTATCGCGTGCCAGGAAGGTTCTGAAAAATTTAGACAGGGTTAGCCTTTAAATTGATGTCCACCGGAGTACACGTTGTTTACGATCGAATTGACCAAAATACCGCTGGTCCCTTGATTGAAGGACCTGATCATACTTGCAAGAGCTGTGGTTATGTGTTTAAAGGACTGTACTGCAATCGCTGCGGTGAGAAGGTTCTCGAGGTGAAAGATCGGTCCTTTCGCTCGTTTTTGCAGAATATTTTACTTGCGTTAACCTTTACCGACAATAAATTTATCAAAACGTTGTGGCTGATGGTTCGTAATCCAGGCTTTGTATCGAAGGAATACGCGGAAGGGAGGCGGGTAAACTATATCAAGCCCCTGCAGGTATTTTTTGTTCTGAACCTGATCTATTTCCTGTTTCCATTGCTTCAGCTCTTCAACACCTCTCTACGCACACAACTGTATCTGCGTACGCACAGTAAGCTCGTTCAGTCGATGGTATTTTCAAAGGTTGGGAAAGACCCGTTGATCTTGCGCGGCTACGAGCTCATGTACAACGAAAAGAGCACAGGGCTAGCTAAATTACTCATCATCGTTTTTGTTGTCCTTGCTGCGGTGCCAATGGCAATCATTTACCGAAAGCGGAATCGGTACTTTACTGATCACGTTACGCTTGCCGTTGAGTTGACGGCTTTTAACCTCGCGGTCAATGCTATCCTCCTTTCGCTGTTCCTGATGCTGACCAATGCTGTGCTGCATATGACGCACATGGGTTGGGAGAAGTACCTTGACGATACCACGCTAACCGTGATCTTCATCCTCACAAATAGTTATTTCCTGTTCGCTGCCGGCCGCACGTTTTATCATCAGCGCGGTAAGATGCTGCTGCTGAAAATCCTGCTGGGGTTGTTGGGATTGTTTGTGGCGCTGGAAGTGTACCGGTTAATCCTGTTCCTCATCACCTTCTGGTCGCTATAGCGTGGTGGCAAGCTTGAAGATCAGGTCATCCGTATGCGCATGATCTTCGCCAGGCGTCATCTGCCGATACTTCTTAAGAACGCTGACAGCCTCCTTAAATTCCTTGTTCATGGCGAGGGTCAGGCCAAGGTTAAAATAGCTGTTCGCAAACTCGGGCTCTATTTCAATCGCGATCTGGTAGTGAATCTTCGCGAGTGCATAGTTTCCAACTTCCGCATATAGATTGGCCAGGTTGTAATGCGATTCGTAATGACGGGGATCGTTCTTCAGACTTTGCGTAAAATAGTCAATGGCCTTTGTGGGATTATTGTCCTGCCATTCGAGAATGCCGAGATTGCAGTATGCATCCGCAACACTGTCGCCTTCCTGCACCGCCTTTAGGTAACTTGTACGTGCTGCCTTCTTATCGCCCTGATCATCTACAAGAAGCGCCTCTTCAAAGGCAGAGAGTTGGTTAAGGCGAAGGACTTTTGCCCCGGTAAAGAGATTAAGTTGCGATTTAGCCGGTAGCTCGGGCGAAGGACCATCTTTTTTTCTGCGCGCCCGCTGCGGACCAAACTTCTCTGGGCCTGGAGTGGGTGAAAATTGAATGATCTTTGCCATAACACAAAGGTAAGGATTGATTTCGGATTTGGACATGCCGACCTCCATTATTCGGTGAACCGCGAAAGCGTGTGACAAGTTCTGTCAGAGACCCCAAAGATTCTTCAGAGGAGGAATGGCTGAGGCTACAAGCTGCAAGCTTCAAGCTTCAAGTCAGTGCAGCACTTCAGAGGCATTTATGGGTTCGTGTTGAGAATGAATCCATCTGTGTTATCCCGTTGAAAATAATACCATTATTGTGCTCACTTAAATAAACGCTGCATACGTTAAGTCCTGTTAAAGGACTTGCAGCTTGTAGCTCGAAGCCTTTCAACTAGCTTTCCGTCTCGCACTCTTCGCAGGCTTTTCTGCTTTTGCCTTCTTGCCCTCTCCTTTTGCCTTCTCCATAGGCTTCTTCTTGGCCGCGTCAATACTTGCTTTGAGAGCCGTCATAATATCAACGACCTTAGGTGCCTCTTCTTCATGAACGACAATCTCCTTACCCTGGATCTTCGCATCAATAATCTCTTTAAGCTTGTCGTAGTAGTTGTCTTTCATTTCTATATCGCTGAATTTCACAGCCATGGAGTCCACCAGCGTCTTTGCAAGTTTAAGTTGCTCCTTGTCGGCTTTCACGTCCCTGATCTGTGGGACATCCTTCATGCTTCGAACTTCGTGCGGGTAGCGCAAGCGATACATCACGATTCCACCGTCCATCGGGGCAAGCAAAAGCGGGGTCTCGCGATCCCGCAACACAACGTTCCCCACCGCGATCTTTCCCGACATCTTTAAAGTCTCGGAGAGCAGACCATACGTTTTTGCAGCAACATCGCCATCCGGACCGATAAAATACGGAGCTTCGAACAAGGTAGGGTTTACCTCGCTGCCGTCCACAAACCCTTTGATCTCAATCACCTTCTCGCTCTTCAGTTTCACTTTTGCGAAGTCCTCATCATCGATGATTACATATTGTCCAGGCTCATACTGGAAGCCCTTGACAATATCGTCCGCCTTCAACGTTTCACCCGTGACCTTGTCTTTCTTTTCGTATGCAACGGGGTTGTGGCCTTCTTTTGAGAGGAGATTGAAACTGATCGTCTGGCCGGTTTCGATAGCGTTGTAGATCCTCACCGGGATTGTTACCAGAGAAAACTGAATGTGACCTTTCCAAATGGCTCGCATAAGACTGTATTTAGATTAAAAAATTAAGCTAGCGTCCCTAAGTTATTGAAAATGTAATAGTTTGCAAAATTCAAACAATTACTTTTCAGCGATTGGCTGCCTGCCTAGAGCGCGTGCGCTAAACATTAAAAAAACTGATGCCGCAAGGCCAGACGCGTAGGCGTGACGAATACGAATCACGCGTAATGTTCGTTAGCAACAGGGTCAGGTAATGGCTAAGAATTTGCTCTCAGTTCTCGCGCTAAAGCGTTTTTGCGTCCGGCAAAAATGCGATTGCAGAAATCGCTTATTAAGTACTATTTTCACTCGTTTACTTTAAGATGTCACGAACCTTTCCAATCATACTGCTGCTTCAACTTCTGCTCATTGTTCAGGTGTTCGGCCAGGTGTCGCGCAAAGCATTTGAGATGCTGGAAGAGGCAGAATCTGTGTACAGCGATGGAAAACACTCGCAGGCACTGGCTATGCTTGATGAATGTCTCAAGCAATACCCGGGCTATATGGACGCCTACGCGCTGCGCGGAAATGTTAAGGAAGCTCTTCGGGACAACGAAGGGGCATTGACTGATTATAGCATCTACCTGGACAAGTTCCCCCAACATGGAGAAATCCTGCTCAACCGGGCTGTGATCCGATACAAGGTTGGATTTTACGAGCAAGCGATTGAGGATTTCAAGCTATTGCTTACGCTGCCTCCGACACGTGAAACGAATTCGCTGTTCTTCAAAAAGTCAATGACGGTGGGTGACAAGAATCCCATCGTAACGACCACCCAGGGTGGCAACCATCGTTCGTTTCTCTTTAACTACATTGGACTTGCGGAGTTGAAGCGCAAAAATGCCGCGCAGGCGAAAATGTACTTCGACTCTGCCATCAGGCTAGATGCCAGTGAGGCTGACTATTTTGTAAACCGTGGTCTGGCGAGAGAAGCTATGAATGATTCTACGGCCATCGGGGACTACGAAAATGCGTTAAAGCTGAATCGAAGCCATACGCTTGCCAGGCATAACCTCGATGCGCTGCGAGCGAAAAAAGGTGGATCAGCTTCGATTGAAGATAGACTCACCCAGACAATTGCGGCCGACTCCACCATGCTTTATCCTTACCTGGAACGCGCACAACAGCGGTATGAAAGCAAATACTACGAAGGAGCCATCGAAGATTACACCAACGCTCTCGAGATTGACAGTTCAAATGTTGAGATCTGGCTTGGCCGCGGCCTGGCAAGGGAGAAACTGAAAGATTACAAGGGTGCATTCTCAGACTACACCAAGGCCATCGATTTAAAAGAGAATTTCGCCAAAGCGTGGCTTAACCGCGGGAACGTGCTCTTGAAGATGGAGCGATACGAGGATGCTGTTGACGATTACAATGTTGCCTTGATCTACTACCCGGATTTTTCAGCGGGATTTTATAATCGTGCAATGGCAAAGGCTAAGCTGAAAAAGAACGAAGAAGCGTGTGAGGATTTGAAAAAAGCGGAGCAGTTTGGAATGACCATCGATTCAAAAGTGAGAGGAAAGATCTGTGGCAAGTGACCATTATTCCACCGTGGTTAAATCCGGCCTGAGCCTTACGAACACCGGCTCCCGGAACATATTATCGGGCGTTACCCGCGAGTAATTGACTTCCGCAATCAACACAGGCTCAAGCCATGTACTTGTCTTCTTATCGAGCAGTTCGCCTATCACTTTGATCTGCTTCAGCACTTTAACCTTCTTGATCTCTTTCGCAATTTCTTTCATGGTGGCATCATCGAAACCGGTCCCAACTTTGCCGCGGTAATGGAGTTCCTCTCCCTTTTTTTCTGCGATGTGCAGCGCACCAAACGTCTGGCCCCGATCCCCCTTTCCTTGCGTGAACCCGATGATAAACACTTCGCTACCCGAGCGCACCTTTACCTTAAGCCAACAATCCGATCTGCGTCCGGGGAAATACTTGCTGTCGATCTTCTTGGCCATGATACCTTCCAGGCCATGCTCGCGGGCTGCTTCAAACAACCCATTACCATCGTCCACCATTTCGCTTACACGATAAGGGGTATCATTCCGGATGGCATCTTTCAAATATTCTTTGCGCTTGCGCAGCGGCTCGTTAATCAGTGGTCGGCCATCGAGATACAAACAATCAAAGACATAACAGTAGACCGGGTTAACCTTCATCTGTTTGGCGATATTGGTTTCACCACGCGCCTGCATCCTGTTAATGACTTTCTTAAACATCGGCTTCCCAGTGTCGTCAAGCGCAACAATCTCCGCATCAAATACTGCATTGGTAGCGCGAAACGCCTTTTCACCGTCAAGCAATTCGGGGAAGTGAATTGTAATGTCGTTGTGATTCCGCGTATGAAGTTTAACCTGCCCATCTTCATATGAGATGAGGGCGCGGATTCCATCCCACTTCAACTCAAAAATATAGTCGCTGGATTGTGGCGGCTCATCAGCACTTTCGGAAAGCATGGGTTCCACCACGCGGTTCAGCCAATCGACCTGCGGTTCATCAACACGTTCCAGCAAGAATTCTTTGCCCTTGGTATTATGAATCCGGTATTCGCCAGTCAGCTCTTTGCTGTTCAGCTTGAAATAGAATCCATCTTTTTTTTCTTTCGTTATCTGGTATTTGCCGAGTGCGTAGATCCACATTTCACCTGCACCATACTGCCCTTTCGGAATCTTGCCATCGAAGCGCAGATATTCCATCGGGTGGTCTTCGGTTTGCACGGCTAATCGCTTTACGCCAGGCTTTGGAGGCATGCCTTTCGGAACCGCCCACGATTTCAAAACCCCATCCTGTTCCAACCGGAGGTCATAGTGCAAATGTGATGCGTGGTGTCGATGAACAACAAAGTTGTTGTTGCCGCCCGTCATGATCTCTCCGACCGGTTCTGGCGTTTTCTTGAAGTCGCGTTTCTCCTTGTAGGTTTCGAGCTGCTCTGGTGTCTTGTGCTTTTTGTTTGGCGGAAGTTTTTTTGGGGCAACTTTGGTGGTCCTGTGGGTATGAAGTTCAACCGCATAGGCTCCCATTCCTTCCCATGCATCCCCATCCTGCTCAACCTTTTCTACTGCGTTTCGAATACTGAAGGTTGACGGCTTGTCCAGGTTGTCGAGTTCGTCCCACGTGAGCGGCATTGACACCGGTGCGCCAATTCTACCGCGCAAGCTGTATGGCGAAACAATGCTTTGGCCCGAACGAATTCTGTAAATGTCCACCAGCACTCTCCCCTTGCGAGCTTCCTTCTTGATGTGAAGAGTGGTTTGGTTTGGATAGCGTTCAACGAAGGGTTGTGCAATCAGCTGGGCTGCATCGAATACCTCTGAAAACCCCTGCTTCGGTTCTAGCGGGCAACAAATGTGAATTCCTTTTCCGCCTGTCGTCTTTACAAAGCATGTATAGCCGAAAGTTTCGATGTGTGCCTTCAGATCAAACGCGATCGGCTTGATCTTCTGGAAATCATAACCCTCCGGTGGATCAAGGTCAAACACCATGTAGTCAGGTTTATCAAAATCAGGCTTGCGGCTGTGAAGCTGGTGCAGCTCAAGTCCCGCGAGGTTGGCAATCCAAACCAGGAGCGCTGGTTCTGTAGCAAGAATGTAGTCTTTCTCTTCTTTTCCTAGCGTGGCAAATTCAATCCAGTCGGGCGACCACTGCGGCCTGTTCTTCTGGTAAAAACTCTCGCCATGAATCCCGTCCGGGAAACGGATCAGCGTTAATGCACGCCCTTTGATGTGGTTGAGAATCGTTGGTGCAATCTTCAGGTAGTATTCGATGATCTCAGCTTTCAGAATTCCGTCTTCCGGAAACAGTACTTTATCGAGGTTGGAGAGTTCCAACTTCCGTTTTCCGACCTGCGCCCATTGTGTCTGTTTCTTTGCCACAATGCATCAATCAATCTTCAACTTCATTTGGCCTGTTCTTCAACAGGGTCATGCCGACCAGGAAGCTCATACCGGCAATGGCAATAGGATACCACAACCCTGCAAACGGATCGCCAGCCGGGTTCGCTTCTGACTTACTTGCTTCGTAAAGCCACACGGAGATAAACGGTACCATGCCACCAAAGATTCCGTTCCCGATGTGATACGGAAGGGACATGGAGGTGTAGCGGATGCGGGTCGGAAACATCTCCACGAGAAATGCAGCAATCGGACCATACACCATTGTAACAAGCACTACCTGGATGAGCACAAACAGAATCATCATCCAGAAATTTTCATTGGACAATACAACCTCGGGGGTAACTCCGGCTTTCGAGGTGCCTTCTGCTCTTTTTTCAACAATTGAGTTCCCTCCTTCGAAGAACCGGGTCGTCTCAATTGTTGTTACGAGCTCGCCTTTGTCGTTTGTTGCCGTTGTACGATTGATGGTTTTGAAATCGGTCAATTCGCGCTTTGTCGACACATCGGCCACATCATACATTTTTTGATAGATTGGGCGATAGAGTAAAACCGCCAGCAACATGCCGACCATCATAATCATTTTCCGGCCGATCTTATCCGACCACCAACCGAAATAGATAAACAACGGTGTTCCGAGCAGAATGGCGATTGCAATGATGTTGCGGGTTTGAACAAACTCAACATGCAGTGTTTTTTCAATAAAGGTCATGGCATAGAACTGACCCGTATACCATACAACGCCCTGGCCTGCGGTGGCGCCAAATAACGCGAGCAATACCAGCTTGAGATTCTCTTTCTTCCCAAAACTTTCGATGATCGGATTTTTGGACACCTTGCCCTCCGACTTTATTTTACTGAAGAGCGGTGACTCCTGCATCCTCAATCGGATAAAGATTGAAATGCCAACAAGTACTGCAGAGATCAGGAACGGAATTCTCCAACCCCAGGCATTGAATTCTTCGATTCCCAGCGACTGTCGCACTGCCAGGATCACTCCGATAGACATGAATAGCCCCAGCGTTGCTGTTGTTTGAATAAAGCTGGTGTAAAAACCTCTTTTATTTTTAGGCGCGTGTTCAGCTACATACGTTGCGGCCCCTCCATACTCGCCTCCAAGTGCAAGGCCTTGCACCAGGCGCAGCAGCAACACGAGACTGGGCGCAACGATGCCGATTGTTGCGTACGAGGGTACCAACCCAATGGCAAAGGTTGAGCCTCCCATGAGAATTAATGTAACAAGAAACGTATACTTTCTTCCCACCAGGTCACCCAGCCTGCCAAACACAATTGCCCCGAAAGGCCGCACGACAAATCCGGCAGCAAAAAAAGCAAGCGTTGCCAGAAAAGCTGCAGTTGAATTCCCCTCGGGAAAGAACTGCGTGGAGAGGATGGTGGCAAGGCTTCCAAAAATGTAAAAGTCATACCATTCGATGAGCGTTCCCACAGACGAGGCCGTGATAACAAACCAAAGATTTTTCTTTTCGACAACAGAGGTGCTAGGTGTAGTCATGGATGGTTGGTGTCCTACCGGGAAAGATAGGGAAAAAGCTTCAAGCTTCAAGCCTGTGAGCTACAAGTCGAGGTTACGGTGAGAAACTCTTCCCGCCCAGATGATTTTTAGGCGATGCGGTGAATTCGCGCGAAGCCCGAAACTTCCAGCCTTCGCGTCATATCATCGGTGTTGAAACCTCAAAATTAGAAAAAGATTTGCTGGGCCAACCTGTAGGTATTTGCGTGTGCTTCTATGATATCACGGAAGTCTGGCGAGTAGCCTCCGCCCATACAAGCAACAACCGGAATCCTGGTCCGTTTCGCGGCTTCCAGAACGAGGCGGTCGCGCTGTTTACAGCCCTGCCGCGAGACTTTCAGTTTGCCCAGGCTATCGGTATCCAGTATATCAACGCCCGACTGGAAGAAAATGAAATCCGGTTTGACCGAGTTTAGCAGGTGACTGAGATTGACCTCAAGGGTATCAAGATAAAATTTGTCAGTGGTTCCATCCGGCAAACCGATATCCAGGTCGGAAGTTTCTTTGACAAGCGGGTAGTTATTGGCGCCATGCATGCTGAAGGTGAAGACACGAGGCTCATTCCGGAAGATTTGCGCTGTGCCATTGCCCTGGTGCACATCAAGGTCCACCACAAGGATCTGCCTGGCGAGCTTTTCATGAAGCAGGTAGTTTGCTGCAATCGCAATATCATTGAGTAAGCAGAATCCCTCACCGCGATTTGTGAACGCATGGTGGGTCCCTCCGGCAATATTCATCGCGATACCAAACTCAAGCGCAAACTGAGTGGCAAGCCGAGTGCCCTCAGCAATCACGACTTCCCGATCCAGGAGATGTTGACTTAATGGAAAGCCGGTCCTGCGGATTTCTTTGGGCGTAAGCGATAATGTCGATAGTCTTCGCCAGTAATCCTCGTCATGTGTCAGAAGAATCCACATCTCGTCCAATGGACCCGGTGCAAACAGGTTTTCGCTTCGGATCGTGCCTTCGTATAACAACTGCTGCGGCAACACCTCATACTTACTCATCGGAAAACGATGATTCGGAGGAAGAGGTAAAACGTATTTTTCAGTCCACGCAATCTTCAGCATAAAAAAATCCCGCGCTAACGGGATTCTATTTTAGGTTTGTTCAACTTCTTAGTGATGTTCGTGTTTTTCCCCACCATACCAAACCTCCTGGATCTCATGAAAGATGTCGTGCACTTTGGTGAGTTGTTCACCGATCACTTTATCATCTCCACCACTCACGCTAGATGCGAGTGTTGCCGTTTCCGATTTAAGGCTTTCGAGTTTGGATTTCATCTCATCAGTATCAACTTTCTCGGGCAGCTCTGAGTTCGACCAGCTTTCGGCAGAACTTGCCAGTTCGCCAGCGCGTGATTTCACAGGCTCAAGATTGGCCGAATCCTTAAAGGGATGGAACGTCTCTGCCATGATCATGTGAAAATCGTCCATCTGTTTCCACTCTTTTTCATCACCGGCCGCTGCCTCGTGCTCATGGTCGTGGCCTTCTTCTTTCTTTGCACCGCAGGCGAAAACAAAGGTTGCGATCGTTACAGCCAGCAATGCGCGTACAAGTTTTTTATTCATAGGTGTTTTTCGGTTGTCGTTACAAAAGTAAAAAAAGCGAGTGACATTCAGTTTACTGGCGATCCCTTCTTTTATACTTCCGGTTCCCTTCCAGCAATTTGATGAGGCGTTTGAGCACATCAAAATAAAGCGTGACGAACAGAAAAACCGTCATGCTCCAGATCACACAAATATTAAAATAGTACGTATCGAAGTTGATGCCCGCGAAGTATTTCGTTGGCTGAAACAAGTTTGCAGAAAAATCAAAATAATGGCGTGGCCGGTGTTCATCCATGTAAATGGGATAGATTTTCTGGACAAGCTGGTTGTCATACTCCACAATCCGCTCAACTGTGTTCACGTTCTTCACAGCATCGGTTACGGCCGAGTTCACATACCGCTGACGGGCAAGTTCAAAGTCAGCTCTTCCCTGAGGTGTGGAAGACAGTGTGTCGATCAGTTTTTCTTTCGCGGCCGCAGCCTTGGTCATTTTGAGTGTATAGTACTCCTGCAGCACGTTTAAGAACGAGGAGGTCTTATAGTAAACCGTTGAGTCGAACTTGCCGATCGCAAGGCGCTCTACCTCTGGCAGCCGCTCAGGTCCGACCCCCTCAAGCTCGTGCTTAATCTCATTGCGAAGGATATCGAGAGATTTCACCATGTTCTCGTTTCTCGGATTTCGCCACGCACCGCGGTTGTTAAGGCAATATGCGAGACGCGATCGCAGTGCAGGAATGTAGTATACCGTTTTGTATTGCGACTGCGCGACTGTCTTATCAAAGTTATAAAACCGGGCTTCAAATGGATTGTCTTTGAACTGTGTCACCATGTAGGCTTCGAAAGCCCAACGAGACGCCATCACCTCACCCATCACCGGAATTCCCACCGGCTTGCCCACGCGTGGGTTGAACTTGTCGAAGTTGATAACCACTCCGCTTAGCAACAGCTGCGGAATTACCAGCAGCGGGATCAGAATGTAAATTGTAACCGCTGAATTGAAGGAGGCCGAAATGTTCAGGCCAAGCATGTTGGCAAAGCAAGTGCAGCTGAATAAAATTGACCAGTATCTAAGCTCTGTTAGCGGAATTTCAAGCACGAGATTTCCAACAATAACGAACATGATGGTTTGCAAAGCCGAAATAAAGAACATGACCAGCACTTTCGATACGAGGTAACTGCTGCGGCTGAGGTGAAGGAATTGTTCACGCTTCAAAATTTTCCGGTCGCGGAAGATTTCCTCAGCGCTCATCGTTAAACCGAAGAACAGCGCCACCACCACGCTCATGAAGAAGAAAACCGGGATGTTTGCGTTGTTGTAAAAAGTATACCTCCCCTCGCCACCGAGCACGTTGTAATATTTCACCATAAAGGCAATAAAGAACGCCAGCACGGGTGCTTCAAACAGGTTGATATAGAGATACTGTTTGTTTGCCAGCTTCGCTAGCACATCACGCGTGATGAATACTTTCAGCTGTTTATACCAGTTTGGTATTTCCTGCACAACCGGAAGCTCTTCTTTAATGTGATCAATGCGTGGAAGCTTTACGCGTTGCTTGAAGTACTGGTACCATTGACCGGGCGAAATCTTCCGCGTGTTGGTGAGCCGTCCATACTCGTTCACAACTTTCGTTTCGATAATGCTGAAGACCTGTTCAGGATTGATATTTCCGCACTCGGGACACGCTCCCTGATCTTTGTTAGCCGCATTAATGACATCGCGGAAGTAGATCACAGACTCGACCGGGTTTCCATAGTAGATCTGGAATCCGCCTGAGTCCATGATGATTAGCGTATCAAACAACTTGAAGATATCTGATGAAGGCTGGTGAATGACTACGAACACCATTTTGCCGCGAAGCGAAAGTTCCTTCAGCAAGTCCATGATGTTCTCTGAGTCCCGGGACGAGAGGCCCGAGGTCGGCTCATCCACAAATAGAACGGCAGGCTCGCGCAAGAGCTCCAGACCGATATTGAGCCGTTTTCGCTGGCCACCGCTAATCGTTTTCTGCAAAGGTGACCCCACCTTTAGATTGCGAATTTCCGTCAGCCCCAGGTTCGTCAGAACCGTCTCGACAAGCCTGTGGGTGTCTTCAACGGTGTAATGACCAAAGCAGAGCCGTGCAGCATAGTACAGGTTCTCGTAAACACTTAAGTCTTCGATGAGCAAATCGTCCTGCGGAATATAGCCGATAATGCCGTGGACCTTATTGGGATTTTCGTGGATATCGATGCCGTTGATCAGCACCCTTCCGCTTGAAGGTCGTTCGGTGCCGTTAAGTACGTTGAGCAACGTGGACTTTCCGGAACCGCTTGCACCCATCAGGCCGATCAGCTTTCCACCTTGCTCGGCAATGTTCACATTCTGAAGTCCCGCCCTACCGGTCTTGAAGTGGAAGAAAAGATGATCAGCTGTAAAAGTGATATGCGACTTGCTCTCACCTGTAAGGAACCTTCCTACAACATCGCTGTAATAAATAGATTCGATCTTATCGCCCCGGATCGTACTGCCCGTTGGGAAAATATCAACTTTCCGGCTCTTGAGCAGAATGCTGTTCAGGTAAAGTGTGGTGATACCCAGGTACTTGATGAAGTAGGTTTCGGCATCTGGCACGCGGAGAATTGCAATCAAACCGGTGAGGTTCTTGGCGACAATTCGTGGACCCGGATAGGTGGCCTCCCCTGATCCCTCATCGATGATCAAGACATTCTTTGAAGACAATTCATCAATATCCTGGCCGGTAACAAAACTCTGCAGCGCCTGCATGTCGGCCTTTGGGATTTTTAGCGCCTGCCCAATATAGAAGATGAGGTTTCCCTGGCGGTCGGAGATCTCATTGTCGGAATGCACCAGCTCGATGATCTTTACCACCATCACCATCTTTTGTTGCATCGTGAGCGCCTGGTTCACCTGCTTGACTATCTGCATGATCTTGGCCCAATCGTCCACGAACTGCTGCGTGTCAACATCAAGGCTGCTCAGATCAGTCTGGCTCTCAATCTTATGAGTTTTGCTCAGCTCATCAAAAAGTTTAAGGTAAAAGGCGGTAGCTTCCCGGTTCAGGTGGAGACTTAGAAACTCCTTTACATTTGTCCGCTCTTCCTCGCCAATCCTTTCCCGGGCGACAATGGCAAAAAGTTGAATGATCGCCTTTAGTAGTTCTTCACTCATGCATTATGGGTACAGTGGCCAAAATAGCATAAAAGGCTGCAAGCTACAAGCTTCAGGGTGCAAGCGGGCCCTCCTAATAAAAAAAACCTCAAGCTCCAGGTGAGTATCACTCTAGTCCTGGAGCTTGAGGCTTACGACTTGAAGCCAATCAACTAACCGATCTTGGTTGTGATCAGATCGCTAAGAACGAAAAGCCCTTCGCGGAGATATTCGTCATCCAACTCCATCAAGTCACTCGATGGCTGAGTGGATTCTTTTCCAACGATTTTCGTATTCAATTTCGAGGACGCTGCACGCTTCTCAGCTTCTTCCATTTCTTTTTTCCGGATATTCTCGTTCAACGAGATCTTGGTATCATTTAGATTTTTCCTGGCTTCTGCTGTTTCGGTTACGAGGCGTGTCAAGCCCGGGTCAGTCTTGAGTCGCTCCGCGTATGACTTATGAAGCCCTGCGATAACTTTGTCGTTGATGATCGGTGTTTTCTGATACAGCGTTCCGCGAATCTCATCCCAGGGCAATGCGCTTGGACTTGAGCTTTCACCGAATTGTTCAGGATCCAGTGCCGTTGGTAACTGAATGTCTGGAATCACACCTTTATGCTGTGTACTGCTTCCGGTGACACGGTAGAATTTTTGGAATGTCAATTTCAGCTGACCTACTTCGTTGGTAGGATCGTTGATGAACTTGTCGAGGTCGATCACCGTCTGAACCGTACCTTTTCCATAAGTTGACTCGCCAACCACTACGCCACGGTGATAGTCCTGGATCGCCCCGGCAAAAATTTCGGATGCAGACGCGCTGAATCGGTTTGTGAGCACAACGAGCGGTCCGTTATACACCACGCCTGGGTCATCGTCCGTTCCTACCTCAACGCGGTTCGCAGAATTCTTCACCTGGACAACCGGGCCGTTCTTGATGAATAGACCTGTGAGGTCGATGGCTTCCGACAAGGAGCCCCCTCCGTTGTTGCGCAAGTCGAGCACAACACCGTCAACCCCCGTAGTTTGCAACTCCTTTAAGAGGCGTTGCACGTCACGGGTTGTACTGTTATAATTTGGATTTCCCTTTTGATATTCCTCGTACTCCATGTAAAATCCTGGCAGCGTGATGACACCGAGTTTCATGTTCTTACCGTTCTTCTGATAATTGATAAGGTCTTTTTTTGCTGCAAGCTCTTCGAGTTTGATCTTATCACGCACGAGTGTGATTTCCTTGGTTGGGCCGTTGATTCCTACGTCAGCCGGAAGGATCTTCAGCTTCACGGTGGTTCCCTTCGGACCTTTAATAAGCTTTACAACGTCATCGATCCTCCAGCCAATGACATCAACCATTTCCCCATCGGCACCTTGTGCCACCGCGACAATGCGGTCATTAACCTGGATGAGATTACTTTTCTGGGCTGGACCTCCCGGAATGATCTCAAACACTTTTGTATAGTCGTTGTCTGTCTGGAGCTTGGCTCCAATACCCTCCAGCGAAAGACTCAGGTTTTGCTTGAACCGATCGGCAGCCGCAGGCGAAAAATAGTTTGTATGCGGATCGTACGACTCGGTGATCGTATTCATGTACATGCTAAAGATGTCCTGCGAGTCAATATCGCGGGTATACGACTTGAGCAGGCGCTCATAGCGCTCCTTCAGCAACTTTGACGTTTCTTCCGGTGTCTTTTTCGTCAATTTCAGACTAAGTGCCTGATTCTTTATGATCTTTCTCCAAACCTCATTCAATTCCTTTTCGTTTTTAGCCCACGGCTCTTTGTCGCGATCGGTCTCGTAATACTCATCCACGGTGTAATCGAATTTCTCATTTACGAGTGTACCGATGACATATGCCATCTGCTTATCAAAACGCTTCTTAAAGACCTTGTAAATCTCATAAGCCGGATCAACGTTCTCAGCTTTTGTCAAGTCATCGATGAGGTAACGATATTTTTCAAAGGACTTAATGTCGTCAGCGGTAAAGTATGTCTTATTGTTGTCAAGGGTCTTGATGTATTCATCCAGGATTACTGACGACAAGGAGTCGTTCAGAAGGATTTTCCTGTAATGGTTATTATCGAGGATGTAAGCGATGACTTTGGCTTCTTTGCCGTAGACAGGCTTCGGTTTCAATTCAGTGGTGTCACCCGGGTTGGAGGAGTAAGCATTCCATGCCATCAGCCCCATCAATAAACCTAACGTAAATCGCTTCATATTTTCAATTCTTCTACTTACAACGCAAAAATGACAAGGAGGTTAAATGGCCGGTACGTTTACCGGCCTTTGATACCTTATGCAAGATTGATACCGGATTACTTCTTATCCTCTTCAACTTCAGTCAAAAACTTTTGTGCCTGTGTCAGGTCGCCAAATTCATAGAATTTTGAGCCTCCTGCAGCAGATTTGATCTCAACCTTTACCAAGACCACATCCTGGTTCTTTTTATACACATGCTTTTCCTTCTTGAAATCTTCGGCCTCCATGGTCGAGATCTTAAACGCGGTAGCTCGTACCGATTTGCAGTAAGAACACTCATAGTGCTTAATTAATTCGCCAGGAGCATTAATAGTCGGTTTTTGCGTAATTTCTTCACGCACAACCTTGAGCGTGAAAAATCCACAGTTTCCGCATTCGAGCGCCTGGAGGTGTCCTTGATACTTTTCAACAAGAACATCGTTAGTCTGCTCGTCAATCCATACATCGTAGTCGATCGAGAAGACGTCTTCTTCGGCCTTCATCCCCTCATCGAGGTGCACATCTTCTTCATGTTCCGCTAAGAGTCTCATCTTGTTACCGGTCTTTGGGTTAACGCGTGGCATATATCTCCACTTCTTCAACTTTTTATCCACACGGCCTGGGTAGTAATACTCAAGAATCAGGAAGGCGATGTATCCCACGAGAGTTCCTCCCGCAAACGATATGAACAGACGAACAAAGAACCACACGCCCATCTCATCGATCTTGTCCATGCCATAGCGGTTGATCAGCATGGCTACCCCCAGCGCAAACAGAATGAAAGTAATTTCAAGTGTTTTGATTTCTCTGCGGCTGATGTAGTCGTATTTCTCCTTATAGCTTTGAATCGTTGTGATTTTTACAAGGTGAAACACATAGAGAAGAATTCCGGCAGCAAACATGGCGAACGCTCCATACAACATTGCCTGATGCCATCCGACTAGAAAAGGGCTTGGATTAAAATTTTCCATATTTTTGGTTAAATGATTTTAAAGATAAAAATTAAAACGAATTCAGCCGGCTTTAATTTTCTAGGATGGAAAAATCGCTTTTTAAAATTCTGGCCCAAATAAACAAGGTAATACTGCCCCGGTATAGTAAGCATGATATTACTCGCCTTACCAAACTACAGAAAATCATTGTGGGGTATCGTTATTGGGTGACGAAGAACTCCCTATAAAAAGGACGGCTGGTGGATCCCGAATAGTCCCCCGACACTCGTGGTGCTCCGGGCTGGCAGCTTAAATCGGCCCTAATGGAGCGGGCAGTATAGAAATCTGCGGTTTACTGATAATACTGCTTGTTTTGAACCTAGCGGTTCGCAAACAAAAACCAAGTCCTTCGCAAGGTGTGCAATTTTGCACTTAGTTACTAGCTTATGGTAAGTTATTTTATCTATATTTGTGTAAAATTGCACAAAATATGAGTGAATACAAGCGCAGGAGGATTGACATGGAACTTAAGACATTCACGTCAAGACACTTCGAAAGACCGTCTGAATGCCGGAATCCGGAGCAAATACGCTTTTATGTTACTCAACTTGCGAAGAAAATTGTCGAGTTGGAGAATTCGTGCAGTTACGTACCATCCTGGGCGAACGCGTTGCTGGCGGAGTACAACCAGAAGCAAAACAGCTTGTTACATGTCGAGTTCAGGAGCTCATATTGCTGATTATGCGTTACATACCCTCCCCTATTCCACTCAAATTTGAATATGTATTTACGGCAACCGCCAATCAAAGCGGGAGGATGCAATACCATCGTATCAAGCCAGGCCAGAGCAAGCTTCGGATCAGTCGCACCGATTTCATCAAAGCCTACAACGACCTTCCCATCATCGCCATCAACCCCCTTCAGATCAAAGGCCAGGATGGTGTTTTTCAATTTGAGTTTTATGTATGAGGCTTAACCTTCTCTCGCAGAAGGAATCACGAGGACAATCGGGAAGCGCCAATGGTTTGCACGAACTGCAACTACTTTTCAATAATCCCCGCGAGATTCGTTGGACTGTAGCCGACCGATTTGATTGTTTTGTTATCAGACTTCCGATAGACAAGCCATTTGTCGCCTTCCTTGAGGTAGTAACATTCCGTCCCATCCTTTTTTCGATAATGCTCAACCGTTCTCTGAGCTTCTTCCTCTGATGTGCATGCTTTGCTCATGTTGGAGCGCTGAACTTCATCAAAGAGTTCTTTGAACTTTTCTCCCAATCCAAACTCAAGAATTGCCCCCGAAAGTACATACTGAATATCGCACAATGCATCGGCCACCTCCACGATGTCTTTATCACGAATGGCGACTTCAAGCTCCTTGAGTTCTTCAGCGATCAGGGCCACCCGCAGTTTGCAACGATCTTCCGATGGAATTCCCGGCTTGGATACAATCGGGTGTTTAAAGGTTCTGTGGAATTCGGCTACCTGGTTGAGCGCATCGGGTTGTTGCATACAAAAAAATGTTTCTGTTTAGAATAGTGGTTATTTCGGAGTGTCGAACAGCATTTCCATCATCCGGTGCGTTCAACGGGGTCTCAATAAACACAAATTCAAATCATTTTTAAAAAAATGCATTACTTTTGCAGCCGATGCTCAGTTTCAGAAAATGTATTGCCGCCAGGTTCCTGGCCGTTCTGACAGGAATTATCTTCCTGAACATGAGCTTCTTTCTTACGGAAATCCGGTACCTCGGGCTGCATGTGTCGCATGCCGAGATGGTCGAAAATGTCGTGAAGGCATTAGCCGGAGTGGGCTTTGAGGAAGAAAAAGACTCGATGGCCGAATCCGGGAGTGCTGAAGGCGAGCAGATCGTTGACCTGCACATCACGATTCATCCGATTTCCTGCATTGATGCATTTACAGCAACTGCCAACTTATATGGTTGCCGGCATAACCTGGAGGTAGCCAGCTCAAAGGCTGAGGTCACCACACCGCCTCCTAAAGTTTCCTGAATTCCCTAATTCACTTTGTGTTTCCTGGCGTCCTTTGTTTGTAAAGGTATCCAAGCATCACGTCTATTAATTTTTTTCAACTAATATTTTAATCACGGGCGATTTTATATGCGTAGTGTGTCTAACCCATTGGGTAATCTTAATTACGATCTTCCATCGAGTGTTGTAGTATTTCTGGTAGCGATTCCGTTATGCCTGGGTATTGCACTGGCGTCAGGCGCGCCAATGCTTTCCGGGTTGATTGCCGGAATTGTCGGAGGTATCGTTGTTGGTTCGTTCAGCGGATCGAATCTTAGTGTGAGCGGCCCCGCTGCCGGCCTCACCACGATCGTGCTGAGCGCCATTTCACAATTGGGTTCTTACGAAGCTTTTTTGTGTGCCGTAGTATTGGGCGGCTTTTTTCAAATTCTGCTCGGTTTGTTTAAGGCAGGAACCATCGGCCATTTTTTTCCGGTGGCGGTGATCAAAGGGATGCTTTCTGCGATCGGCCTGATCCTGATATTAAAGCAAATTCCGCATGCCCTTGGATATGACAAGGACTTTGAAGGCGATGAGGCGTTCTTTCAGGCCGATGGCGAAAACACGTTTTCCGAAATCGTGAATGCGCTGAATTATTTCAGCGGTGGAGCCATCATCATCAGCCTGCTCTCCGTGCTGATCCTGATTAGCTGGGACAGGCCTTCTATTAAAAATCATAAGATTCTGAAATATGTTCCAGGCCCGCTGCTGGTGGTGCTGTTTGGAATATTGATGAACGCGCTGTACAATGCTGTGGTTCCGGTTCTTGCCATCAGCGAAGAGCACCTTGTGACGCTTCCGAATGCTGCTGCCTTCTTCGAACAAATGACGTTCCCCGATTTCTCACAATTTGGAAACATCAATGTGTATATCATCGCGGTTACGCTGGCATTGGTAGCGAGTCTTGAAAGCCTGCTGAGCATCGAGGCCGCAGACAAACTTGACGAATTCAAGCGGATTACTCCGCTCAACCGCGAGTTGCGTGCGCAGGGAATCGGGAACATGGTTTCCGGGCTTCTCGGAGGCCTTCCGGTAACTGCGGTAATCGTGCGTTCTTCAGCAAACATCAATGCTGGTGCACGAACCAAGGCTTCAACTATAACGCATGGTCTTTTGCTCCTCACTGCGGTGATGGCGATTCCGCACCTGTTAAGCCTGATCCCATTTTCTGCTTTAGCTGCCATCCTCATTGTAACCGGTTACAAGCTTACCAAGCCATCGTTGTATCGGGATACCTTCCGCAAGGGCTGGGATCAATTCCTTCCCTTTGTTATCACCATCGCTGCCATTATCCTGACGAACCTGCTTGTGGGTATTGCCATCGGTATTGCCGTAGGACTTTTCTTTGTTTTGAAAACCAATTTCCACGAAGCCATTTCTATTATCAAGGATGGCAACCACTACCTGTTGCGCCTCAATAAGGACGTAACATTCCTGAACAAGGCTTTACTGCGCAAAACGTTCGAGCACATTCCTGACAACACTACGCTCATCATTGATGGCGGGAGCTCGATGTTCATTGACAACGACATCATCGAAACCATTGATGACTTTGTACTGAACGCACCAAGTCGAAATATTAAAGTTGAAATCAAAAAGAGTTATTCTTCACCAAACCAGTTTTTCCGCAAAACGGAAGTCAATGTATGAATTCAGCAGAACGATTATTACTTCAAAATAAAGCGTGGGCACAGGAACGTGTCCGTTATGATAAAGACTTTTTCGCACGGCATGCCACCGTTCAAACTCCGGAATTCCTTTGGATCGGATGTTCTGACAGCCGCGTACCTGCCAACGAAGTCACAGGGACAGAGCCTGGAGAAATTTTCGTTCACCGGAATGTCGCCAATCTCGTAGTCAACACCGACCTCAACTTGCTAAGCGTATTGCAGTATGCTGTGGAAGTGCTCAAAGTAGAGCATGTCATCGTATGTGGTCACTATGGATGCGGAGGCATCCGGGCCTCTATGACCAACAAGAGCTACGGGATTATCAACAAGTGGCTCACCAACATTCGCGATACCTACAGGATTCATCGCGGAGAATTGGATGCAATCGACAACCTCGATAAACGTGCAGATCGTTTGACGGAGTTAAACGTTTGTGAACAGATTATGAATCTTGCAAAGACCGCAATCATCCAGGAAGCCTGGAAGAAACGTCAGGGGCCGGTGTTGCTCGGGTGGGTGTACCACATGGAAAACGGACATCTTGATCAATTGTGCAAGATGGATCATACATCCGAAATGGATCCGGTATACAAATACATCTTCGATTAGTCAGTGAATTGGTAATAGTTAATCGGGTTTAACTTCGACTTCAGGCCCGACAGTTTTCAGCGTCCACTTTGCGTATTGGGTTAAGTAGCTGGATCTGTCGGCCTGTTGTTTTTTTCGAGCAATTGGACCTCGGGCAGGTCGTATAAAATCGCAAACTGAGGGTGCGCTCGGCAAATTGTGGCATTAGCCCGATCCTGTTATATTTGCGCTCCTTACGAATCATGAAAAAGAATTTTGTAGAAGAACTTCGCTGGCGCGGGATGCTGCATGATATCATGCCCGGAACCGAAGAGCAACTCAGTAAAGAAATCACCTCAGGATATATCGGCTTTGACCCAACGGCCGACTCACTCCACATTGGTCATCTTACCCAGATCATGACGCTGCTCAACTTTCAGCAGGCAGGCCACAAGCCGTTTGCCCTGGTTGGCGGAGCAACGGGTATGGTTGGTGATCCCTCGGGTAAATCGGCTGAGCGGAACCTTCTTTCGGAGGACGTACTGAGCCACAATGTGGCGTGTGTAAAGCGTCAGCTCGAGAAGTTTCTTGATTTTTCCGGGAGCAATGCAGCCGAGATGGTTAACAACTATGACTGGTTCAAGGAATTCCGTTTTCTTGACTTCATACGCGATGTCGGCAAACACATCACGGTGAATTACATGATGTCGAAGGATTCGGTTCAGAAACGACTCGAAACTGGATTGTCGTTCACCGAATTCACGTACCAGCTTGTTCAGGGTTATGACTTCTACTGGTTGTACAAGAATAAAAACTGCAAACTTCAAATGGGTGGCTCTGATCAGTGGGGTAACATTGTTACCGGTACGGAGTTGATCCGGAGAAAGGCGGATGGAGATGCGTTTGCTTTAACTACGAAACTGATTACAAAAGCTGACGGTACGAAGTTCGGCAAATCAGAAGGCGGCAACGTTTGGCTTGACCCCAAGAGAACATCACCTTACAAGTTCTATCAATACTGGCTCAACGTATCCGATGAAGATGCATCGAGCTTCATCAAGATTTTCACACAATTCAGCAAAGCCGAAATTGATGCGTTGATTGCCGAGCATGCGCAGGCGCCCCACATGCGAAAGCTGCAGCAGGTATTAGCAAAGGATATCACGGTACGCGTCCATTCTCAGGCAGACTACGACAATGCCATTAAAGCATCCAACATCCTCTTTGGGAATTCGACTACCGAAGAACTTCAATCGCTTGACGAAGAAACATTGCTGTCTGTTTTTGAGGGCGTGCCTCAGGTGAAAATTGCGAAGTCTGAATATCAAAACACAGCCACGATTATTGACCTTCTTTCAACCGCATCGCAAAACGTGATCTTCCCATCGAAGGGCGAAGCGCGTAAAATGATTCAGGGCGGTGGTGTGAGCGTGAACAAATCGAAGGTTGAAGATATGAACGCGAAACCTTCCTACACACTCCTTCAGAATAAGTACCTCTTAGCCCAGAAGGGGAAGAAAAATTACTATTTGATTGTTGTCGAGTAATAGTCGTCTCTGACGTGCTATCAAAAAAAACAAGCTGCAAGTTTGGACTGTGAATTCCTAACCTGCAGCTTGAAGCTTGTAAATTCTTACTTTCCGACCTTAAACAACTTGTATCCGAGCGAAAACTGAATCACCTGATTCTTTGCGTTTGCAGTTTCGTTGGTTGGCGCTTTATCGTAGATCTTTGACAGGCCCAGGTTGTAACGCGCATCAATGGTTAAGCCAAAAGGAAGATCCCATCCCAGGCCGAAGGCTGCCGTAACATCGCTGCCTTTTGCCCTCGCTTTTACATCCTGAACTGAATACGTGTTCGGTGCGGTCAGCACAGGAGCTTCTGCACTGTTCACAAAACCAAACTGAGGACCTGCCTGGATGTTGATACCGGCAACCGTGTACAGCTTGATGATGATCGGAATATTGACGTACGAAAAATTGGATTCATAGTCCTGTGAATTGATCTTCACTGTAGAGCCTTGCTGTGAAAAGATCACTTCTGGCTGAATTCCGATTTTCGTGGCTTTGATAAGAACAAAGGCACCCCCATGAAAACCGGTTCGATTGTTATAGTTTTCTTGCGCAGAGGCATCAGTGTTAATCTTGGCAAAGTTTGGACCTGCTTTAATACCCACTGCGAACTGAACTTGCGAGAGGGCATTATGAGATGCTATCATGAGCAAACTCGCACAGACTACAAGGATTGTTTTTTTCATACATCAATTGTTAGTTGTTCTATTTAGTTACCAAAATGGTATCGCAACCCTAAGCTAGGATTAAACGATGATACATCAAACGTGACAGACGTTCTGTCATTGCCTGGAAAGTTGTCACTCTTTGAATTTTGAATTCTGAAACCTGCGATTGAAAGCTCAGCCGCCCAATGCTCGTTAAAGAAGTAAGCAAAACCGGGGGCAATCGAGAAAGTGATTGAGTTTGACTTGTCGGTGATAACATTGCCGGTTTCACTTTTTGAATTGCCGAATGCGAGGCCTGCCTGGCCAAAGAACGCGAATTGTTCGCTTGACGTAAACTTGTACAGACGTGCAAATGGCCCAACCCCGAATGAACTGGTGGTGGTTTGACCTGCACCAGTGCCGCTCTTGGAGTTACCCAACGAAAGGCTCGCTCCTACAACGAAATTGTCTTTAACGAAATAACCGAAAGATGGGGCAAGGGTAAAGTTTGAATAATCACTTCCATTGTTGTTGTCATAGTTCACTGACGAAAACGACAACGCGCCACCGATCATCATCTGACCGGAGGAAGTCTGGGCTTTCGCAAAAAAAGCGGACGAAACAAATGCAAGCATTACTAAAATTTTCTTCATAATAATGGAGTTTATATTTGGTCAAAACTAGAGAATGATTTCATATCAAAAAAAGATAATCGAGTTAAGAAATCAGGTTATCCAATAAACTGTCATTAACATCGTTGGGTAACGTGACGGTCATTCTTGGCTCTTTTTTCATTTCGTTTTTTATGGCGAAAAGTGCATTTCCATTACGTGCCCAAGCCCTGCGTGCAAGCCCGTTGGTGACATCATAATGCAACATACTACTCAGACTCTCATCTGCCTGCTCACTTCCATCCAATACCATACCAAATCCTCCGTTTATTACCTCTCCCCAGCCCACTCCCCCACCATTGTGGATAGAAACCCAGGTTGCACCGCGGAATGAATCACCTATAACGTTGTGAATTGCCATGTCTGCTGTGTACCGTGATCCGTCATAAATGTTTGATGTTTCGCGGTAAGGGCTGTCTGTGCCGGAAACATCGTGGTGGTCTCTTCCTAAAACTACCGGGCCAATTTCCTTTTTACGGATGCTTTCATTGAAGGCCTTTGCAATTTCCATCCGACCGTGGGTGTCCGCATACAAAATCCTGGCTTTGGAGCCCACCACAAGTTTGTTTGCTTTCGCCTGTTCAATCCAGCGGATGTTGTCAGCGAGCTGCGACTGAATTTCAGCTGGCGCAGATTCTTTTATTCGCATCAGAACTTGCCTGGCGATGGCATCAGTGCGGTCGAGATCGTCCTGCTTGCCAGAGGTACATACCCAACGGAAAGGCCCGAAGCCGAAATCAAAGCACATCGGCCCCATGATATCTTGTACATAAGACGGATATTTGAAATTCACTTTGTCGCTGGCAAGAACGTCAGCGCCTGCCCGTGATGCTTCGAGAAGAAATGCATTCCCGTAATCGAAGAAATAGGTGCCGCGGGCTGCGTGTTTGTTGATCGCTGCCGCGTGACGTCTCAATGTTTCCTGCACAAGCGACTTAAACTTCAATGGATCTTTCGCCATTAAGTTGTTCGCGTCATCAAACGAAACTCCCATGGGATAGTAGCCGCCAGCCCATGGATTGTGCAATGATGTTTGATCAGAGCCGAGATCGATTTGAATGTTATGTTCATAAAAAGCCTCCCACACCTCTACAACATTTCCCTGGTAGGCAATCGACACAACTTCATTTGCCTGCTTTGCTTTGCGAACGCGTGCAACCAACGCTGGAATATCGGAGACGATCTCATCCACCCATCCTTGCGAATGGCGTTTCGTTGCAGCTTTGGGATTCACCTCTGCGGTAACCGAAATGCACCCTGCAATGCTTGCTGCCTTTGGCTGAGCACCACTCATCCCACCGAGCCCAGACGAAACAAAAAGTTTTCCGGCAAGTGATCCGTCCTTGCTGATCCTGCGCCCCGCGTTAAGAATTGTAATCGTTGTTCCGTGCACAATCCCCTGCGGTCCGATGTACATATAAGATCCTGCCGTCATCTGGCCGTATTGCGTTACACCGAGCGCGTTGTACTTTTCCCAGTCATCCTGCTTTGAGTAATTTGGAATCATCATTCCATTCGTAACGACCACGCGTGGTGCATTTTGAGACGAGGGGAACACACCCATCGGATGGCCGGAATACATGTGCAGCGTCTGATCGTCCCGCAGTTCCGCGAGGTATTTCATCGTTAACAGGTATTGGGCCCAGTTTTGAAACACAGCGCCATTCCCACCGTATGTGATCAGCTCGTGCGGATGCTGAGCAACGGCCGGGTCCAGGTTGTTCTGAATCATCAGCATGATGGCAGCGGCCTGCAGACTCTTGTACGGGTATTCGTGAATTGGCCTGGCATACATGGCATACTGCGGACGAAACCTATGCATGTAGATACGTCCAAATAAATTCAATTCGTCAAAAAACTCTTGTGCAAGAATGGCGTGATGCTTTGCCGGGAAATACCGAAGCGCGTTTCGCACCGCCAGCTTTTTTTCCTGGCTCGTCAGGATATCTTTTCGTTTCGGGGCGTGGCTTACCGATTCGTCCAACGCCCGTTTCTCCGGGAGTTCATCTGGAATGCCTTGCAGGATCTGGTCTTTAAACGAAAGTTGTGTTGCGATCATAACATGAACTGTTGTGCTGAAAAATTTTCTTTGGTGTACCGGTAACCAATGTCAAAAATCTCCTGAGCTTTACCCACATCGAAACCGCTGTACTTGCCCACATCCGGAGGCTCGATCAGGATGTTACAAAGACTTTTGCTGACAGTCGTATTACCGCTGATAGCCATCAATAAACTTCGTTCAATTACCGTGCGAAAGTTCTTCAAGTCAGCATCGGAACGAATGAAATTGCAATGTGATCCGATAATAAAATCGCACTTGTCGTGAATTGCTTTCACTGGCAAGTTATCAAGCACACCTCCATCCACATAAAAACCACCATTGAATTCAACCGGGTTGAAGACGGCTGGCACACAACACGAAGCCAGTATGGGAGTAATCAGCTCTCCCTGAGTGAAATATTCGATCTTGCCCTTTTTTATTTCAGTCGCGGCAATTACCACCGGGATCTTGAGAGCTGCAAAATCATTTTCCGGAATATACTTGAGAAATAAGTCGCGAAGTCCATCGAGTTTGAGCAGGCCCGTCCAACTCCACGCAAGCTTCAGGGATTTGGCAAAGCTTGTTGCCTTCACTATATCCATGATTTGCTCAGGCTTATAGCCGTAGCTATACAAACAGCCTGTAACCGACCCCGCACTTGTTGCCGCGATGTAGTCAACTTTCACCCCGAGTTCTTCGAGTGCTTTGATTACGCCCAAATGACAAATTCCCCGTGCACCCCCACCCGACAGAACTAATCCGATCTTCATGGCTTGCTGTTAAAGTTCCGCCAGTTTAAACGATCGCTCCGCCCGGATGCCACGGTCCGTTCGCGTGAGCGTGCAACACTCGATGACAGGGTCATGCTCAAAGAACAAGATGTAGTTATTGTCAACCGCCTCATTCAGAAATTTCTCTTTTTCTTCGAGCGAAACCAGCGGTCTTGTGTCATACGCCATGATGTAAGGCAACGGCAGGTGTCCCACTGACGGAAGCAGATCGGCCATGTAGCAAATGGTTTTGCCTTTGTATTTGATCTTCGGGACCATCATCTTATCCGTATGGCCAGAGCTGTACAAAATATCGAATTG
>DASWTP010000239.1:0-10175 GCA_036402075.1 Chryseosolibacter sp.
CTACATTTACAGGTAGCTCAGGCACCACACGGCCGGCAACAATTAACGGTAACACTATGGTTATCAATAATACAAGTGCCACTGCTTCGTGCTCCTCGAACGATACGTATCAAAAAATTTGAACGAACAACGTCAAAAACAAAAACCCGATTGCAATCGCGATCGGGTTTCGTTCTTTAAGTATACCTGTTGTTAAGCCTCAGCGCCTTCGTGGCCGTTGTCGTCACTCCCATTTTCCGCCACAGCCTCTTTCGAGCCTGACGGCTTGACCTTTTTCACGCTTTTATCCACAATTTTTTCGAGCGCTGCTATTGCCTCCTGCACGGGTTTTAGTTTCGCAGTTAGCTCGATTTCTTCTTCTTTGAGTTTTCTCAATGCATCCATCACCGGATTGTCTTTTACAGTGCTTTCTTTAGCCATAGAATTTATTTTTCGGTTGCAAGCTACAGTTGCTTGTTGACGATTTGTGTCAAAGTGTAAACAAAATTTGACTTCAGCCTTAGTAAGGCGATGGAAGCTTTCAACGCGGACGACACAGTGTATCAGGATCCGTTCTATTTAGTTGAACAAACTTCAACAAAGTTCGTACGGAAGCCCTCGGCTGGGTGGGCATAAGATTTGTCCATCATTTAAGTAAAACTAAGCTCAACCTGAGATGGATAAAAAATCATGTTTTTCTGTCCTCGAGCTTAAGCAACTTCTTATCGACATACTTGAGCACGGGCCGAACGTATGCATCAGAATCAGGCTTATAGGGGAAATGTGGCAAGAGAACTTAGTGCGGGTGGTAGGTGTAACAGAGACGCGCGTGTTGGTCTATGATGAAATCAGGAATAAATTGATTTCGTATGAGTACATAGAATAATTCAATTCGAAACAGATAATAGGTTTAAAGTCGTTGAGCCGTACTTCCACTACCAGGTGATATTAGACGAGAAAACTGGTTGTAAAGCAGACGTGTGACGAATTCAATTAAACCAAACTGCATAGCCTTGGCGTCTTAGATCCCACGCAAGTTTTTCTTCCATAGCAAGCGCCTCGGCCCTGGTCATGGGTTTGAGATTGAGATGCGCATAAAGGCTTGGGCGAAGGTAGGTTCCGTATTTTTGAACGATATTAGCCGACAACTTATGCCCTTTTTTATTGACGTATCCGGTACGGTGCTGGATGAAACGTTCCTGGGGAGTTTTGCTCGTCATGCCCACATAAAGGCATTGAAGAACTCCGTTAAATTGCGGATTAGCCTCCCGAAACTTTCTATTTTCGGTAAATACTTTTTTTGAAAGTTCGACAACGTACACCTGATATCTCATTCGCGGCTCAACACTTGTTTTGATGATGAACTTGGCAGGACGAGCTGCGCTAGGGTTTCTGATATTCAATACTGGTGATTCGCCACACAAATTCGCCTGCACCCGTTTTTACCACAGCCGTATCTCCCACTTCCTTTTTCATCAAGGCATGCGCCATCGGTGAATCCACCGAGATGTAATCTTTTCGGTCGATGATCTCATCCCCTCCCACAATCCGGAACCGGATCCTTTTTCCCTTCTCATTTTCTATTTCCACCCATGCGCCAAAAAGTACTTTGCCCTCCTGGAATGGCGAGTAGTGCACCACCTTTAAGTCATCGATGCACTTGCGCAAGTAAAGCACACGTCTGTCAATTTCGCGCAGCCGTTTCTTGTTGTAGTGATAGTCCGCGTTTTCCGAGCGATCGCCAAGGCTTGCCGCCCAGGAAACTTTCTGCGTGGTGTCCGGACGTTCCACGCGCCACAAATGATCTAACTCCGCTTTTAATTTTTCCAATCCTTCGGGCGTAATTAATCGTGTCTTCATCTTTTCCTTCACGCAATATAGCCATCCGGCTATAAATATTTTCGCTAACGACTAGTCAATCCACTGTGATATAATTATTCGGAACTTGGTGACTTGAGGCTGTTGCTTTTGACAAGCAAATTTGAAGCTGTCACCATCAGCACTACGAGTCTTGTCTAATCGCGAATGGGTATTATGATGCACTTACGCAAGGACATAGCGACCGGTATCCTTGCGGCAACGTAACTCTCCGTAACCTGACCGGCAACGAGTCTCGGTTTATGCGATTACTTCAATATTACAAGACCCAGCATGGCTTAGGGCCCCGCTCCGTTAACTCGGTGCTTTCAGGATGCTTACTAATCCGCTTCCCAGCGCGGATATGCCGCTCGTCACTTACATTCGAAAATTTTCGTCACTCGTTCTTCCGGTTCCCGGAGAAAAGCTACATTCCCGTAGCGTTAGCGAAGACGCCAACGGCAGCAGCGCAACAAAAAAAGAGCTGGTAATTGGCGGGCTTGCTTTTAGTTAAGACAAAGGGATTAAAAACATTTCAACATGGAAGCAGTAAACACAACGGCAGAAGGAGCAGCACGTATCGCCACAAAAAATGTAAAAGCATTTGGAACGCCAGCGGCAAACGCTGATTTAAAATCCCTGACGATCCAGCGAAGGAAGCCAACGCCACACGATGTTGAAATCGAAATCCTGTATTGTGGTGTTTGTCATTCGGATCTGCACACCGCACGTAATGAGTGGCATGGCACAATCTATCCCTGTGTGCCGGGTCACGAAATCGTAGGCCGGATTGTAGCCGTTGGCAGTAGTGTGAAGAAATTCAAAGTTGGAGATACCGGTGCCGTGGGATGCCTGGTTGACAGTTGCCGCGAATGTGAGTATTGCAGTGAGGGGCTAGAACAGTATTGTCAGGCTGGCCAGGTGCAAACGTATAACTCCGTTGATCCATATCTTGGAACAGCAACGTATGGTGGTTATTCGGGCAGCATCGTTGTTCACGAGGACTTTGTATTGCGCGTGCCCGAGAATCTTGATCTTGCCGCGGTTGCCCCTCTCCTTTGTGCTGGCATTACCACGTACTCGCCCCTCAAACACTGGAAGGTTGGTAAAGGAAAAAAGGTCGGTATAGTCGGACTCGGGGGTCTCGGTCACATGGGCGTCAAACTGGCGAAGGCCATGGGTGCCGAAGTGATCGTTTTCACTACATCGTCATCGAAGATCGAAGACGCTAAACGCCTGGGTGCCGATGACGTGGTGTTGTCGAAAGACGCGGACCAAATGAGCCGGTATGCAGGCAAACTTCATTTTATTCTCGATGCAGTCTCCGCGCAGCACGACATCAATGCTTATCTGAGTCTCTTGCGCGTGGATGGTTCCCTTACGCTGGTAGGCGCCCCCGAGCATCCACTGCCTGTGGCACCTTTCAGCCTTATCCCCATGCGCAGGAGCTTCGCTGGTTCCATGATCGGAGGAATTCCTGAAACACAGGAAATGCTTGACTTCTGTGGAAAACATAATATCGTTTCGGACATTGAAATGATCAACATCCAGCAAATCAACGAAGCCTATGCTCGTCTACTCAAAGGTGATGTGAAGTATAGGTTTGTGATTGATATGGCGTCTTTGAGGTAATTCAGAAGTGAGATGGGAGATTGTAGATTTCGCGGACAACGGCTACTCACTTCAGTTCAAGCCCGATAGCTTCTTGTAAAAGCTTTCTTATACGCCTCGCTAATTGGGATTATCCCATTTCCAATTTTGGTCCTGTTCTTTTCGATGTGATCAATTTTATCGATGGTGACCACAACGACTGGTGAACGAGGGCAAAATGCACTGAGGGTATTTGGTCTGGCGAACAGGTGATAAAGTAATTGTGCCGCGAAAACCAAAAGCGCGGAGGAGTTGATCCAAATCACGTGATGATCGATTTAGAACTTGAGGGTAAGGTGAGAGAGCTGAGCGAAGACAAATGACCTTAGGCGCAGCTTCAAATATAATCGCGATGACACAGCTCAGGTGAGTACGAGAGTAACTTTACTTATAAGTGGTAATTTATTCTCGCTCGGCTGGCTATATTTAGATATGGCACCGGCAAACTGCACCGTTCTTTATGTTGAAGACGACCTTGATGATCAAAGCATTTTTAAGGAATGCCTGAATTTGGTGCGGCCTGACATTACTTGCGAGTTTGCGATCGATGGGCCGAGCGCGCTGGAAAAGCTGAGAACTTCATTGCGTCCACTGCCTGTGTGCATCTTTATTGACGTTAATATGCCCGTGATGAACGGCAACGAGCTGCTGGCAAAAATCAAAGCCGACCCCGCCTTGTGCCGGATTCCATGCTACATGCTTTCCACATCCAACAACAAACGCCACATGGAGAGCGCTATCGCCTCTGGCGCAAGGGATTACCTTATTAAGCCCGCAGTATATATTGACTTTAAAAACCTGTTAGAGGAAACGTTGCAGAAGGTAGCTGTTTAAGGGACCACCTATACCTGCTAATCTCAAAAACCGGGCAAGCCAAACTTAGAACGCTGCAATTGTGTCAACCCGCGCGATTATTGTTTACACTTAGGGAACTGTCATTACACAGGATGGCGTTATCTGTGCCGCAATAGATGAGTGAGCTATTTCCCATATCACTAAAACTACCAGGCGGATTCTCGTATCACGAGAACTTCCTGACGCGGGAAGAGGAGCAGCACCTCCTCAACCTCATCCTAGGAGTTGACTTACATCCGATGATGTTCCAGGGATACGAGGCCAAACGAAAGGTTGCCAGCTTCGGTTTCGACTACAATTTTGATAATCGAAAGCTGACGGTTGGTAAACCGATTCCTTTGGAGTTCAACCCGCTGATCGAGAAAGTGTCGCGTCACCTGCCAATTGATCCGAGCGAGGTGGCCGAACTGTTGATCACCGAATACCCGGTTGGCTCCGTTATTAATTGGCATCGGGACGCTCCTCCTTTTGATCTAATCGCAGGTATCTCGCTTTCTGCTGATTGTATTTTCAAGCTCCGACCGCACGCCAAAGCGAAACAAACACGAAAAGCGACAGTGTCATTCACCGTAGCGAGGCGTTCATTATATGTGATGTCTGGCATTTCGCGGGAAGAATGGCAGCACAGTACCGCTCCTCTCGATCAGGTCCGGTATTCAATTACGCTGAGGACTTTGAAAAAGGAAGGAACCAGTCTGGTTAAATAGCCCAGCTTTTACTGCGAAAAGGCAAATGTAGACACGCTGGCATTGATCGCCTTCTCATATACAATCGCAGCTGCAGCAACATCCTGCAATGCCGTTCCGGTGCTGTCGAATATGATGATGTCGTCCTTCGAAGTCCTACCTTGCTTAAGACCGGCAATTACTTCACCAAGTTCTGCGTGCACATCCTGGATGCGCACTACATTCGCTTTCAAGGCGTGGTGGAGTTCACCAATTGTTGACGCTTGCGCCAGGCTGTCTGCCACAAGTTTATTACCGATCAGAAGTGCAGGATCAAGTTCTTGCTTTTCCGCATTGTCAGAACCGACCGCAGCAACGAATGTTCCCGGGCGAATATGGTCCCGTTTGATGAAAGGTTGCTTTGAAGGCGTACAGGTAACGCAGATATCACTGACCGCAAGCGCATTTTTGAAATCATCCACTGGCTCGACAGCGATGTTCAGTTCCTCGCGCATGGCTGTTGCGAAATTTTCAGTAACGCGTTGATCCAGGTCAAAGACAAATGCTTTCTGAATGTTACGCACAGACTTCAACGCACGAAGCGAAATTCTTCCCTGGTTGCCGCAGCCAATAATGGTAACCGTCTTTGCATCCGGGTTGGCCAGGTGTTTTGCAGCTACGGCCGTGGCCGCTCCGGTTCTGATGATCGTGATCTCTATTGAATCCATCAACGCCAGGAGCCGGCCATCGTGTGCATCGCTTACCACCATTACACCCTGAATCGTAGGCAAGCCATTTTTCATTGGATTTTTTGGAAAGTTAGCGTTCGTCTTGGCGGCAAAATAGGATCTTCCAAGGTTAAGGATCCCTGCTTTAATATGAAATCCTCCTTCCTTTGCGTGGATACCCAGGATACCCGGGGCATCGGTCTGTCCTAACGCGCGAAGCCTGAACGCTTCCTCAACAGCCCTAATACATTCGTCCATACCGAGCAGTTTGCGTACGTCATTTCCATTCAGCAAAAGTGTGTCCATACTTATTGTTTTAAGGTTGATCTTCGCAGGCGCGGATGCCTTTGTCCAGCCGAGATTTTTTGTTGAAATACTTTCGAAGGTTAGGAAGTTTGGAAAACAAAGTATAGAATAGAAATGACGGTTTTGTATTGAATTGACTCCGACCTTTATCGCATATGAAATGGATTACACGAGAACGTCCGAAGATAGATCGCATCGCGTGCCCCTGGCTGATCAAACGATTTGTCGATAAGGATGCTGAATTTATTTATGTTCCCTCTGACCGCGTTCTTGCCGTGGCGAAGGAACGTGGCGCAATTCCGTTTGACGTTGCTGAAGTTGAATACACGCACTATGGTGATGAATGTACCTTTGACTACATCCTGCGGAAACATAAGATCAAAGACCCGGCTTTGTTGACGCTCGCGGTGATTGTCCGTGGTGCAGACACTGACCGCCATGATCTCGCAAGCCAGGCATCAGGTCTTTGGGCAATTTCAGCAGGGTTGGCTTACAACATCAAGGACGACCAGGAACTGCTTGCGCAGGGTATGATCATCTATGACGGCCTGTACACGTGGGCGAAACTGCTGCAAAACGAGAAACACACGCAGAACCCGTTTGAAAAAACCTTACTCGATGTCTACCATAAGTTTCTGAGCGAAAAGAAACAAACGAAGGAAGTCCCTGCCTGGGCAAAAGAGCTGAAGGAAATCATCCAGGATCAGATTGACACCAATCTTACCTTGAGTTTGAAAGAAGTCTCGCAAAGCCTTAACGTGCATCCGAGCTATTTATCCCGGGAATTTTCTAAGTATTTCGGTGATCTTTCGTTTGGCGATTACATTAGAAAATTGCGGATCGAGAAATCCATCGAGCTGTTAAAGGATCCGAAACTCTCGCTCGCTGAAATTGCTTACATCACCGGCTTTTCAGACCAGAGTCATTTCAACAGGATATTTAAGAGTCACACCGGCAAGAATCCATCGGTCTATCGCAAAACTCTTCTGGGCAGGTAAAAAGTATACAAATTGGTCATTTCTATTCTAGATTTCTGAAGTCCCCGTCCCTACTCTTGCAAGAACAATGGAAACATCAGCACCAAAATATTCTTTGCGAGACTTGATCGTCTACTATCTCAAGCTTGGCACGTGGGGCTTCGGGGGCCCGGTAGCGCTAGTAGGTTACATGCATCGTGACCTGGTGGAACAAAAGAAATGGATCAGTGAAGATGACTATAAGGAAGGTCTCGCGCTCTCGCAACTTGCACCCGGACCATTGGCCGCACAATTGGCCATCTATATCGGCTATGTTCATTATCGGCTCCTCGGGGCAACGTTGGCCGGAATAGCTTTTGTGATTCCTTCATTCCTCATGGTGCTCGGCATTGGTTACGCGTATGTCACCTATGGCGGTCTGCCGTGGATGCAGGCTGTGTTCTACGGAGTTGGCGCTGCCGTAATTGGTATCATCGCCATTGGAAGTTATAAGCTTACAACGAAGAGCATTGGCAGGGACAAACTGCTCTGGACGATCTTCTTTGTACTCGCTATCACAACTTTTATAACCGAACAGGAGATTCTATGGCTCATCATGTTAGGGGGTGTGGCGGTATGGTTCGCAAAGGCGCCACCGAAATGGCTGGCGTCATCCGCCAACGGTATGCTGCCCGCAATACTTTTGCAAGTTCAGCCCATGGCCAGCGAGTCCAAGCTGTGGCAGATTGCCTGGTTCTTTACGAAGGCTGGCGCGTTTGTTTTTGGAAGCGGACTTGCCATTGTGCCGTTCCTTTATGGCGGAGTGGTGAAAGAATACCATTGGCTGAATGAACAACAATTTGTCGATGCTGTGGCTGTGGCAATGATTACGCCAGGGCCTGTTGTTATTACGGTTGGATTTATCGGCTACCTTGTGGCTGGCTTTTGGGGAGCTGTAGTTGCTGCGCTGGCCACATTTGTTCCATGCTACCTTTTCACTGTAATCCCTGCGCCCTATTTTAAGAAATGGGGGAAGCATCCTGCAATCAAAGCGTTTGTTGATGGCGTAACGGCTGCAGCAATCGGTGCAATTGCGGGGGCAGTCCTTGTGCTTGGAAAGCGTACATTGACAGACATTCCCACCGTGCTGATTGCATTAACAACGGCAGCGATGCTCTTTCGATTCAAGAAACTGCAGGAGCCATTTATTATTCTCGGTGCAGCCGCCATCGGAATCGTGTTGAAACTTCTGGCTGCATAGCGTGACCATTCATCCGCAAGAAATCAGGGATGAAGACCGATGATTAACTTTTTGAAAATCAAATTATATCAACAACATGACACGCATCTTAATTCTCACACTTATGGCATTATCAACACTAGATTCCAATGGCCAAACCCGGAAAGTGCTTTTTGTCTGCGAACATGGAGCTGGCAAAAGCGTAGTGGCAGCTGCGTACTTCAATAAGATCGCAAAGGAACGAAACCTCAACTGGGAGGCAACCTGCCGTGGGACAGATCCTGACCCGGAGATTGGTCAGTCTACAAAGGAAGGATTGACGTCTGACAAGCTCCTTGAAACCAACCTTAAGCCTCAAAAGCTTGCAAAGACTGACACCAGCGGTGTTGAGCGGATAATTGTATTTACCCGCCTTCCAGACGATTTCGCTAAATCGATCAGGCAGGAAGATTGGTCAGCGGTAAAGAACATTGATGGGACTTACCAGATGCGCAAAGAGGCTCTAATAAAAAAGATAAATGAATTTTTCGACTCGGTTGAAAAGCAAAAGTAATTAACGAGATTGTATTCAGGAATAACACATTCGATTTGAAAATACAAGCCGATGAAACGAGATGAATTTTTGAAGAACAGCGCGATACTTGCCGGTGCCAGCCTCTTGCCTGCCAATAGCGTATTTGCGCACAGCCTGAGAGAGACCGGCATGGACAAACTTACAGATGCAAACGGTAATTTTGCGTTACAACCCCTTCCCTACTCCGAGACGTTCCTGGAACCATCAATGGATCAGGAAACGGTTCATCTCCACTACACATTCCATCATGGCGATGCAGTAAAGGCGGCTAACAAGGATCTTGCAGAGATAAAAAAAGCAATAGACGCCAACGCGCTCGACACTGTAGATTATTGGACACGCAAGCTGTCATTTCATCTTTCATCGCACGTCCTCCACACGATCTTCTGGACGAACCTTACTAACAAAAAGACCGAACCCGCAGGCGACTTGCTGCGGCAGATCGAGAAAGATTTTGGATCATATGACAAACTGAAGGTCCTCATTGCAAAGACTTCGAAAGGTGTGGATGGGAACGGGTGGGGAATTCTTGGCTATCAGCCATACACGCAAAAGCTCACCGTGCTCCAATGCGAAAACCATGAAAAGCTGACCCAGTGGGGTGTGATTCCGGTTTTAGTGATCGATGTGTGGGAACATTCGTATTATTTAAAATACCGAAACCGCAGAGCGGAATTCGTTGATAACCTTTTTCCAATTGTGAACTGGGATAACGTTGCCGATCGATTTGCTGTTGCAAGGAAGATTGGTTGATCACTAACGCAGTCGCGGTTTCACCTGTCGCGGCAATGTATTTCGTAGGTTCGTACTTGGGCAGCTGACCTCCAAGGGACATGGAATGGCCCTCACTCGCTATTCTCAATTCATTCCTGGGGCGAATCATCCGGGGCGAATTTGCATGAAACCTTCTTTTCTGCCAATCCGTACTTCTACAGATTATCCCTCATTTATGAACACTTTTTATTCCGACAAGTCTGCAAACGTTTACTACGACCAGGAAGTTGACACGCTCTTTCTCGAGTACACGGGAAGGGTTCTCAATGACGCCCATTTTATTCAGATCAACACTGCCGTCCTCGAAGCTTTCAAGAAACTGAAAACCCAGAAGTTCATAGCCGATATACGAAAGATGGGAATCATTGGTCTCAACTCGCAACAGTGGGTTGTGAATGTGCTCTTGCCTGGAATGGTTGAGCACCTGAAAGGAAAAACCCTTTTCCATGCACAGCTCCTTGACGCCTCCGAAGTAATGTCGAAAGTGTCGGGCGCAAATATTAAAAACAAGTCAAGCCAGGCGATTGACAAGCTTGAAATGCGCCAATTTACGGACATGAATGAGATGCGCCAGTTTCTGAAGTCCTGGAA
>DASWTP010000240.1:0-8132 GCA_036402075.1 Chryseosolibacter sp.
TACCATGGCGGTAATTTATTGCGTGCTTCATTTCGGAAAGCCCGCGGGCGAAGCAATGAGTTCAATTTTTGGCGGTTACATCCTGGGCGTTGTAGCCTACGAAACTAAGAGTGTTTGGGGAGGCATAATTGTTCATATGGGGATTGCCTGGATGATGGAGTTGGTGGCGTTTGTCAGGAAGGTGGATCTTTAAATTTGAAATTTGAAATTTGAAAATTTGAGATCTTATTTTCTTTTCAGTGCACCAGAGTCTTATCTTGTTCTTCAGGAAGCCCTTTGCGTTTGTATTCGTAGAGTCTCACGTATTTGAAAAAAGTCATCGAGGCAGAGGCGGTGCAGAAAATGAAGCCGTAGTAGCCATCCAGAAATCCCAGCTGAAAAATGTAGCTTTTCACAAATCGGAACAGGGGACTGAAGATCACGTTCAAAACAAAGTTTACCTTCTCCCCTTTTTGATATTTGGCTTTTGCCGCAATCTCAGCAAAGCGATGAACTTGTTTCAGGTGCTCATCAACGGTGAGGTACGCATAGTGCAACAGGTGCCCGCTTAGTTTACCTACCTTCCCTGAGCTGATCTGCACGTGATCGTGCGGGTCTGTACCGATCCAGTTGCCCTTCCTCCGATCCCACACCCTGATCTTTCGTTCTGGATACCAGCCAGAAAAATGCATCCATTTGCCGCAGTAGTTATTGAACCGGTTGACCGTGTAGCCATCATAGTTGCCCCAGTCCTGTTTTAGCTTGAGAATGGACTCCCGCAGCTCATCCGAGAGACGCTCATCAGCATCCAGGGCCACGATATAATCATGGCTTGCCTGCGACACAGCAAAATTCTTCTGCGCAACATACCCTTCGAAGGGGTGACTGATGAATTTAACGGGATACCTGAGGCAGATTTCCCGCGTTCCATCGGTGGAATTTGAATCGACCACAACGATCTCATCGGCAACGCCCAGCAACGACTTCAGGCAAGCTTCAAGCTTCCGTTCTTCGTTGAAGGAAATGATGGTAGCGCTTAGTTTGATTTCTTTCACTGACAGAGGAATCCTTTGAAATTAAATATCCAGAAAATTAGCGAAGTCTTACCTATTTGAAAAATTGCTCAAATTCACCCAACGGCTTTCTCATGGCAACCGTGTTCTCGTCAATGTGCGTTACCGCATAGCCGTTCGATTCCAGCCATTGAATACAGGCGCTCTGATCGGCTGCGGAGAGATGTGATTTCTCGTATACGATCACTTGTGGCTGTGTTTTGTCGATCTTCAGCAATTTTATGATTTCATAATCAAAACCTTCAGCATCAATTTGCACCCAATCGATCTTTGTGAGATTATATTTCCGAATGAGTGTGTCTGCACTTATGCTGGTAATCTTTTCTTCAGCGATGTAATCTTCCCTGCGGGCCGGGAGCGGTTCGCCATACCGCGCTGCCAGGCGGCCGACATGCCCTGAATCAATCGCCTTTTCAAGTGCGTCTTTTTTAAACGAGGTTAACCCGGTCGCCCACCGAAGGTCTGAGAATGCTATCTTATACATCGTCTGTTCACCATCGCGGTCTGACAACGCAGCATTGATCGCATGAACGCCTGGCGTTTTTCGATGAAGCTTGCTAAGGTAATTCTTATAGACCGAGGGCTGCGGCTCCAGCATGACCCCTTTCCATCCGTACATCCTGATAAATTTATGCAACGGGTCGTGATAAAATCCATCATTTGCACCCACCTGGATGAACGTGACGGAACGATTTACCCTCGAAAAACAATCAAGAATTTCTGACACTGTACCGCGCTTTGGCTTGTAGGTGGCGCGATAGAATGCTTTCACCAATGGCGCATAATTGGCGCTGATGTTAAAGACTGCCTTCTTGAATTGATTTTTTAGAAATCCCATGCAATTTGATCGGGCAAAATAGGTATTTATTTATAGTCGGCAAGCCATTAATTCCTCGAAAATAGGCCTTAATTTCGCAGGCTGTATCAATCGCAAATACGTGTCAAAGATAAACCTTCTTGTCGTCTCGGACTATGGCGCAACGGTTACCGTTCGGCCCGAAGCTGAGATTGTCATCCAACTCCAGCAGACCGGAAAATACAACATCACTGTGATGACTCAGGCCGATTCTGAGTACGCGGAAAAATTCAGGCAGACCGGCATCAAGGTGATCGACTTCTTCCCGGAAAAGAAATTCAGCTGGGAGTATGTCAGGAAGATCAGGAAAGAAATGATCGAGGGCAAGCATCACATTGCCCAGCTTTTCAACAACAAGGCCATGGTGAACGGTATTGTAGCTGCCCGTGGCATTCCAATCAAAGTGGTTCTTTACCGTGGATACACAGGCAATATCAGCTGGCTTGATCCGATCATGTATGTGAAGTACCTGAGTCCCCGCGTGGATCGAATCATTTGCCTGGTGGAAGCCATACGTCAAATTTTCCTCAGGAATTTGGCACCCTGGAACCGGTACAAGGCAGTGACAATCATCAAGGGCCACGATGTGAAATGGTATGATGGTGTAGTGGCACACAGCAAAGCATCGCTCGGCATTCCCGACAATGCGTTCACGTTCGTTTGTGGCGCCAACTTCAGGAGAATGAAAGGCGTGAAGTACCTGTTGCGGGCAACGTATCTGCTTCCAAGGGACGCAAACATCCATCTCATGTTCGCAGGCCGCGACATGGATACACCCGAATTCAAAAAATTAATCGATGGGAGCCCGATGCGCGACCGAATCCACATCCTGGGACACCGAAAAGATATCCTGGAGGTAGTAAAAGCGGCTGATGTTTTCGTCCTCGCGTCAATCAAAGGTGAAGCGATAACGAAAGCTGTGATCGAAGCGATGTCGGTTGAAGTTTGCCCTCTGATCACGGATATCTCCGGTAATGTTGGCCTGGTGGAGAATGGCGTTTCGGGCATCGTGGTGCCGCCAAAAGATCCGCAAGCCCTTGCCGATAAGATGCTTTTCCTTTCCAAAAACCCGGAGCTTGCAAAACAATACGGAAAAGCCGCGCGACTTCACATCATGAACAACTTTAACACACGCGACACGACAAAAAACTACGACAAGCTGTACCAGGAGTTGTATGCCGAGTTGGAGAGTCGCTAGCGCGCCTCGATTGAACCGGGACAAGAGGGCTTTTGCACGCAAGGAATTTTCGAACGAGATTATCTTTCTGATCCCGCGCGGTCATCTCGACCCATCTTCGAATTAAGAAAAGCAAGCTTCGTATACTTCAAGAACCGGTAGTAAGCAGCATGCACGGCCAGGACATAACCCGAATAGCCATCCAAAAATCCTAGCTTCAAAAAATAGACTTTAAAAAAATAGAAGAATGGATAAAGGACCTGATGCACCACAAAAACCGATCGCTTTCCTCGTTTGAATGACTCAGAGGCAGCGATATCGGAAAACTTGTGCATTTGGAGAAAATGGGCGCTCACCGTGCGATAGGTAAAATGCAACAGTCGCCCTTTCAACTTGATCGGTCGCGCATCCTTGAGAATTACCTGGTCATGTGGATTTTCACCTCCCCACGCCCCTTTCCTCCGGTCCCACAGCCTAATCTTCCAATCGGGATTCCACTCGCCAAACCGAACAAATTTTCCGCAATAGTTATTCAATCGGTTAACGCTGTATCCAGTTCCGGTGAAATTGGATTTCACGCGCTTAATTTCTTCCGCTAATGCTGCATCAAGTCGTTCATCCGCATCTAGCGAAAGGATCACGTCATGCGATGCTTGCGACATGGCAAAATTCTTCTGTTGAATGTGGCCATCGAAGCGATTTTGAATGAATCGAACTGCGTAGCGATCGCAGATGCCTTTCGTATTGTCCGTTGAAAAACTGTCGACCACTACAATTTCGTCAGCAACTTTCAAAACAGACTCAAGGCAGTCGCCAATGTTCTGTTCTTCGTTGAAGGTAATAATGACAACGGAAAGTTTTACGGGGTTCATCTGCCTAACTTCGAAATGCCTTGTAAGCTCTTTTCAATTTTCCGGAGAACGTGTCGTGGTGAGGAGTTTCCCCGAGCACACCACGGTAGGGTTGTCCCATCTTCAAGTAGCGGTTATAAAAATCGCGAACACTGATTCCCCACTTCAACATGAACATCGCATTACCACGATTTTTCTTAACCCGGTTTGTAGACTTACTTTGAAAATGATAAATCTTGCTCGCACCTACACCTTTAAAAATCCGGACGCCATACTTCCAAAGTTTCATTGAAAAGTCGGGATCCGAATACATTCCAGGGGAAAACTCGATGCTATAGCCTCCAACAACGTCCCAAACTGAAGTACTGACAATCGTTGGCGGCCATGACGAACCATACCAATCCTCTTTGTGCAAGCTCTTGAATGAATTTAGCAGCTCTTGCTCACGAAAAGTCGAAACACTGTCGCCAAAGTCTTTAACGATTGATACATAACTCGGATTGTCCACCAGGTACGGTTCAACAAGTGTGGCGGAAAGAATAAATTTATCGTGGCCGATTTTTTGAATCTCGTTGTGTATTTCCAGGTCCCAGCCCGGGCACACGTACATGTCGTCATTGAAATACACGATATACTTCGACTTGACCAACGTTCGGCACGAATTTACCGCGACACAAATACCAACATTCTCTTTTTCATGCAAAAATTCCACATCCGGCTGTTGCCTGAGCCAGTCCGCTGTTCCATCTCTCCCTTCATTAACGAACACGATAACCTGGTTCGTGAAGTGCGAATTCTTACGAAGGCTTGCAATCATCAACTGCAGGTGCGGAAGATTGTTCCAGGTTGGGATCACAATGGAGAACGTGTACATAAATTCAGGTTATCTGCAAAAATAGTATTCAAATCTTCAAACAGAAGTTGGCTGTGGAACTAAATCACGATAGACAGATCTGAGGTTTTGTGCGATTGTTTCAGGTTCAAACCTTTTAATGTATTCGCGACCTTGCGAAATCAAGGCGTCTTTTCTGCCTGTATCAAGCAACACCGAGCGAATCTCGGAAGCAAGGTTCTCAGCACTTGATGGATCAACATAAACACCACCTGGTCCGGCCGCCTCGCGGAAGCATGAACCCGTTGACGTGATCACTGGAAGTCCGGACGCGATTGCCTCCACCAGCGGGATGCCGAATCCTTCAAAGAACGAAGGATAAATGAACAGGTGTGCCTGCTGATAAATGGCTGGCAAATCATGAAAATTTACAGCTGTCAGAAAATGCACAACGCCCTCAAGCTTTCTTTGTTTTATCTCACCCAGCACAGTCTGCTGATAACTGGTATGCCGACCCACAACGATAAGTGGTAATCGTTCATGGGCTGGCAATGAGGCAAGCGCTTTTATGATCAGCATCAGATTTTTTCTTTCCTCGACTGTTCCTACATTAAGAATGAACTGGTCGGGCAGAGAATACTTCTGCCTGACAGCCTGTAGTTCGGCCTGCGAATATCGCGTTTTGAAAATAGGGTGGCAGCCCTGGTAAACCACGTCAATTTTTGAAGGATCGGTAAGCTTCAAAAGATCTTTAACGTCATCAGCCGTTTGCTGACTGATAGCGATAATGCGATCAGCGTTCTCACATGCCGACCGAACTTTTCGTGTGTAAATGGAAACGTCAACTGCATTGTAAAATTGAGGGTAACGCAGGAAGATGAGGTCATGAACGGTGACAACTTTTTTGAGTTGTGAAGGCAACCCGATAGGAAGTTCCTGGCTCAGTCCATGAAACACGTGCAGCTGCTTCATCGCGGGATTTTTTGAGACCGCCCAGGTGCGCCAAAGAGCAGAGATGAAAGGCTGCGCATACAAACCGCTCGGTGCCACAACATTTACATTCTGGCGCTTGAGGATGTCACGGGTCTCGGCATGGTCAACGCTGCGCGGGGTAAACAAATACAGGTTATCGTGGGCGCTTGTCTTGCTGAGGGCATCAATAACAAACCTGCTGTAATTTCCCAGGCCGGTGTAATTGGTAAAAAATCGTTTTGCCTCGAAGCCGATATTCATATCCCGACAAAGGTATCACTTAAAATTCTCTTTGTAGTAGCGGATGCTTTCTTCGATGATCTTGTAGGCCCGGTCTTTTGAAAGGAACTGATCAATGACAACCTTCTTGTTCTCGAGCGTTTTATAGTTTTCAAAAAAATGCGTGACTTCAGCCCGTAGGTATTCCGGCAGATCACTTACGTCATTAATATGACTTACACTCGGGTCGTCTTCCGCAACAGCAATAATTTTGTCATCGGCTTCTCCGCGATCCACCATCTGCATCACACCAATAACCTTGCTTGGGATTAGACAAAGCGGCACCACCGAAACCTGCGTGAGCACAACGATGTCGAGGGGATCGTGATCTTCTCCCATGGTTTGAGGAATGAAACCGTAGTTCAGCGGATAATACATGGAAGCATAGATCACGCGGTCAAGCTTGATCAAACCACTTTCCTTATCCACTTCATATTTTGCGCGTGAACCTTTCGGAATTTCGATGATTGCATTGACCTTCTGGGGAGGATTTTTGCCAATGGATGTTTCGTGCCACGGATGTTTGATCATGAAATCGCCATTTTATTGTTTAAAACCCAATCGCATGATAAACTCAGGCGATTTCAACTGTCCATTAACAAAGGCGTTGACAGATGAAACACAGGTTTAGAAAACAATAATAAGAAAAAAGCCCCTCCTTTAACTTCGGAGGGGCTTCTTTTATTTGCCGTCTTCTTCCTTCTTAGGCTCTTCTTTCTTTTCGGCCTTCCGGATCTTTTCTCCGTCTTTCAACCGCTTTGAAACAACGAGGAATGGACCTGTGACTATTTCAGTGCTGTCGCTCAGTCCGCTGAGAATTTCTATGTTATCGTAGTCGCTGATACCTGTTTTTACTTCCACCATCTTGGCAACACCATTGTCGTTTACAAAGACTACCACTTTGTCTTCTTTCTTGGCAGGCTTTGGCTGGTTGTTGTTTTGGTTAGCGTTTTGTGTTGGAGGTCCGCCAGGGCCTGGGCCGTCACCTTTCTTCATATCGTCTGGGTTGCGTGTTGTCACAGAAGCCAAAGGAACAGAAAGTACATCGGCCTTTTGCGTTGTGATGATGTCAACACTTGCCGTCATCCCTGGTCGGAATGGAAATTTGTTGCCCTGCTTTACCAAATCCTGGTATGAAGAGCTGAGGATCAGGATGCGAACCTCGAACTCTGTGATCGCGTCAGCAGACGCCTTATCTTTTGCCGTGTTGGCAATTAGCGTCACCACACCCTTAAACTCTTTGTTGATGTTTGAATAAGCATCCACATCAATGATGGCAGTGTCACCAACTGACACACGGACAATATCGTTCTCGTTCACATTCACGCGAACTTCCATTTTTGAAAGGTCTGCGATGCGAAGCATTTCAGTACCTGTCATGGTTGCCGTACCTACTACGCGCTCACCGTTCTTAACAATGAGCTTTGATACCACGCCCGACATCGGGGCAACCACGGAAGTCTTGCGGAAGTTTTCGCGCGCTTCGCGCAGTGACGCCTCCGTGCTTCGGATTACATATCGGGAGGCTTCAACTGCCTGCTCTGCCGAAGCTACATCACTCTTCGCCACCTGGTAGTTTTGCTGCGCCAGCTGCCAATCCGCCTCCGAGATGACTTTTTCGTTGTGAAGTTTTTCCTGGCGTTTGTATTCCTGCTCCGCCCGGGTGAATGTTGCTTTCGCGCGGATCAGGTTAGCTTCCGATTGCTCAAGCGCAGCACGTTGCTGGTTTAAGCCGGCCTCTGCGCGATCGAGTTGGCTTTGCCATGTATCAGGTCTGATTTTTACCAGCGTCTGTCCCTTTCTCACCGAGTCACCTTCCTCGATGAGAAGATCGATGATCTCACCGGAGACCTCCGGAGCAAGCTTGACTTCAGTAACGGGCTGTACCGTACCAGATGCGCTTACTTTCTCAATGATGGTCACACGTTTTGCTTTCGCTACTTCTACTTCAAGCTCCTTTGGCTTTCCTATCCATCCCGCTGATTTTCCTACAACAAGAAATAGAATAATGAATACTGCGGCTCCGATGAGCCAGTATACCATTTTGTTTGATTTGCGTTTTTGCTTTGCCATTGGGTTTTATGAATTAAAAGTCTAGCGGTTTGCCTTGATA